>CAJKRH010000040.1 GCA_905202255.1 uncultured Ruminococcus sp. | reverse complement strand
TTTTTATTTATTCTATTCTGAGAAAATCGGAAAATCCCGTTATATCAAAAACTTCCCTTACCTGCTCGCAGACATTGCGAAGGCAAAGTCCTTTTTTGCCCTCGAGTGCCTTCTGCGTTTTCAGAATAACACGAAGCCCTGCGGAGGAAACATATTCGAGCTTTTCCATATCGAGGATAAGCTCATCGATACTGCCGAGAAGAGCCGAAATTTCTTTCTCAAGCTCCGGTGCGGTTACCGTGTCAAGTCTGCCGTCAAGTGCCAGCGTCGTTATGTCGGCATTTTTCTTTTCAATCTTCAGCCCCATATCGTCCACACCTCACTTAGCATTTCCGCATTCGCGCTCCGTGAAAGGAATCAGCTTTTCACGCAGAAGTCCGAGCGCGCGACTACGCATTTTCTCGCCCCAGCGCTCGCCCTTGAGCATGCTCATGCAGGAGCGGAACCACGCGAGCGGATAGAGCCATTTCACATCGGGATTGTTCTTTTCCGCCTCCTCAACAGTATCGCAACCGAAGAATCCGCGGAAGAATTTTTCATAAATTTCCGTCACCTTCTCCGATGGCATCTTGTAGAAGCTATTGAATTCGCCCTTTTCCGCATTGGCATAAACCATGGAGAAAAGTATGCGCGAGAGGTCAAACATCGGCATACCGACGGAAAGCTCGCCCATATCTATGAGACAGCATTCCCCATCCTGAACCATGATATTGTTGATATTCAGGTCGCCGTGAATGCAGGTGTCGCCCTCGGGAACGCTGTCAATGAAGCGATAGAGAATCTCGCGCTCTGCATCCGTTATGCCCGTTACATTTGCGATATCGGCGCGGTTTGCCTCCTTGAATGAGGGAATCTCGGGGTCGTTTGTATGTATGGAATTTACTTTCTTGCAAATGTCGACATACATTGCCACATATTCGTCCAGCTTGCTGTCGTCCGTGCGGATAAGCTCGCCGAGCGTCTTTGATTTGATAAGCTCGTAGACAACGCCCTTTCTGCCGTTTGCCTCCACGATATCGTATGATATCGCCGTGGGAATGCCCATGACAAACGCCTTCTTGGAAAGTGACTTCTCATGCTCGATAAATGCGGGATCCGCATTTCCGTAATAAAGCTTGATTATCGTCTCGTCATCAATGCGATAGCATTCGCCGCAGGCACCTCTGCCTATGACCTCACAGCCGTCCACGCTTATTTTACGGCAGGCAGGCGAGATATCCATTATCTCGGCAAAGCCTGTCATCTCAAAAACATCCATAACCTCACTGCTTGCGTTTATTATATGAAAAGGCTTTTTCCCGCAACGCTTCTTCAGGCTCAGGACAACGCGAAGTCCCGCGCTCGATATGTATTCGATATCTGCGATATCGAGCGTCACTCCGTTTACATTTTCGGGAACAGCGGCAAGCGCATTTCCGAATTCCGCGGCATTTGCCGAGTTGACACTGCCCTCCGCCGTGATATAAGCATAACCGTCTTCGATTTCCAGATTAGTTTTAAGCATAATGTTTTCTCCTTATATATTGTCTTTTTCGGATTTGGAAGCCCGTTTCTGTTCCTCGGCACGCGCTTCAGCGGATTTTCTCTCCGCTTCCTTGCGCTCCGCCTCTTCTTTCTGTTTATGCGTGCGAACGGCACCGTATGCAAATTCCGAAATAAGTCTGCTGGAATTTGCCTTTATCGCGTTTTCCACCGCGATATTCATGAGCGAATTTTCCGCGCTCTCGCCCGCCTCCGCTACAGAAAGCGCATATTGCATCTTTGTAGCAAGCTCATGCTCAAATTTATCGGCAAAGCCGTCCAGCACATCGCTCATCGATTCGTTCTGCAAGAGCGAATTTATCATATCCGCTATGCTCGGGATGCCGACGACATGCTTGAGCGCGCAGATGATAAGTATCCGCGCCATATGCTCCCTGCCGTAACGCTTTTTTATAGGCGGCGGGACTATTCCGTTTTTCACATAGTTGTTTATCATCGCCTGCGTGAGAAGATTATCGCCCTCCGCCGTTATCGGACGCAGATATTTTTCCGCTATGGCTATCACCTGGTCCATATAAAGGTCGATTTCGGGAAGCTCCTCCCATCTCGGCATATGAAAATCGGCTATTTTTTCACAGTTTTCATAAAATTCGCGCCTCTCCATAAATACCCCCAAAGCATTTTGTCATATAATATTTTATCATACTTTCCCTTTCATTGCAATAACTTATTTACAAAATATTAAAATAATTTTTCAAAAACCTATTGACTTATTTTGCAAAATTGCGTATAATAGTTTTGAAAACAAGATTAAACAATTTCCCTTATCGAAAGGAGCGTTTTTGATGATAATGTCAGACTCACGCAAAAAATTCAAAATAGAGTTTCCGAAAATAGACCTTGCGGGGCTTCGCGACCGCCTTTTCAAAAAGGGCGTGCGTATAGAGGCATTCGGCGATTCCGTGATGAAAGGTGTAATGCTCGATGAAAACAAGCGTTTTCGCAGCTATGCAAACCGTTTTGATATCATCAGACGCGATTTTGATATAGAAGTGGTAAACAATGCGCGCCTTGGCTTCACGATAGAACGCGGTTTTGCCCAGATAAAAAAGTTTGTTACAAAAGAGGATTGCCCCGAGTTTGTTCTGCTCGAATACGGCGGCAACGACTGCAATTTCGATTGGAAAGAGGTATCGGAGCATCCCGATGAGGAGCATCTGCCCGTAATCCCGCCGGAGCGCTTCGCCGAGCTTTACCGCGAGGTGGTTAATTATCTGCGTGATTGCGGTGCTACTCCGATAATTATTCTGCCACCTCCGATAGACGCGGATAAATTTCTCACATGGATTTGCCGCGACGGTCTTTCGCGCGAAAACATACTGAAATGGCTCGGAAATACGAGCATGATTTATCGTTGGCAGGAATACTATGCACAGATATGCGAAAATATCGCCCGCGAATGCGGTGTATATACGCTTGATTTGCGCACGGTTTTTATTACGCGTCATGATTTTGATTCGCTTATCTGCGAGGACGGAATCCATCCGACGGCAAAGGGACACGAGATAATAGACAACAGGCTCCATGAATTGCTGACGGAAATAGCATAGCTCTGTTTCTGCAGGGGGGATATATAAAAACCGTCGGGAATAATAGTTCCCGACGGTTTTTATATAGAAAATCTTACGCTTGTATTACTTCTCTGCCGCACTGAATTTCTTCACATTCAGTTCTTCCGCGCCTGCCGAAAATCTGAGCGGCAGGAGGGTATTTACATCGATATATACCGTATTGCCGTCGCTTTCGCATTTGTATATCTCGATGCCGCCGGGCTTTTCTTCCGTTATCCGCCATACCTTTGCAGAATCGAGCGTGAACATTTCATATACGGTGCAAAGCCGTTGCAGCTGTGTTTTTTCAAGCTTTATTCTCGTTTCACCAGAGTATATCCATGCTCCCTCCTCATCAAAAACGAACGCCGCGTCACCGATATGTTCCGTTCCCTCCGGTTTTATTATTATCTCATCACCGACGCGTGAAATCGTCAGCGCTATCGGCTTTTCGCCCGAAAGCACCGCTTCGCAGACGAAATCTCCCTCCTGATAAGTCAGCAGTTCGCGCATATTCTGCGGCGCATCGCATGAGCACAAAAGAAAAGAACAAAAAACGACAAGCAGGCAAAATACCTTTTTCATGAAGTCCTCCGACATTTTCAGATTTTGATAAAATATATTCAAAAAAGCATTGAAAAATTACACAAAATAATGTATACTTAGTATAATCGGATTTTTCAGCCGAAATAAAAATCAAAGAGGTGCTTTTATTGACACTCGTTATTCTGGCGGCAGGAATGGGCAGTCGCTTCGGCGGGCTGAAACAGCTCACTCCGCTGACCAAAGAAGGAGAATTTATCATCGACTTTACCGTGTATGATGCCATACGCGCAGGCTTTGATAAAATTGTTTTTATAATAAAAAAGGAAAATCTCGAGCTTTTTGAAGAGACGATAGGAAGCCGTCTCAAAAGAAACGGCGTAAACTATACATATGTATTCCAGACAAATGAGCTTCCCGAGGGCTTCACCGCTCCCGCAGAGAGGACAAAACCATGGGGTACAGCTCATGCCGTGCTCTGCGCGGCAGGCGCTGTAAATGAGAATTTCGGCGTTGTAAATGCCGATGATTTCTATGGCAGAGATGCCTTTCTGAAGCTTCACAGCCACCTTGCCTCAGCGCATGACGGTGCGCGCGCCGACTACTGCATGGTGGGATATTATCTGAAAAATACCCTCAGCGAAAACGGCACCGTCTCCCGCGGAATCTGCTCCGTGGAAAACGGCAAGCTTCTTCATGTAGTGGAAAATAAGAAGCTGGAGCGTCGGTCGGACGGCACAGTAATAAACACATGGGATGACGGAAGCGTCACCGAAATAAGCGAGAATACCATCGTTTCCATGAACTGCATGGGATTTACTCCGTCGTTTTTCGATGGACTGGGCGATATGTTCGTCTCCTCCCTGCGCAAAAACGCCGACAATATGGCAAAATTTGAATTTTTCCTGCCGAGCGCCGTGCAGACGCTCATAGATGAGGAAAAAGCCGATGTCGAAGTCATAAACACCACCTCCGTTTGGCACGGAATCACCTACCGCGAAGACAGCGAAGAATTTACCGCCTTTATAGAAAAGGAAAAGGCAGCAGGCGAATATCCGCAAAAGCTCTGGAAATAAAAAGCACAAAAAAATTGCCGCTCACGCGGCAATTTTTTATGTTTTCAATTACATGAAAAGAGTTATCTTCTTGCTTACTGCAACAGTGATGATATCCGCTATCCAGCATATAGCATAGAGGACATGCAGTACCCAAGCTATAACTGCGGGCATTGCTACGGCAAAAGAGATTATGTTCAGGATAAACGAAATGAAGAGTATCCAGCCCACAACCTTTGAAAGAGTAGATTTGCCGTTTCCTATTCTGATAGCGCCGCCTACAAGTCCGTCAAAGAAAATGACAAGCAGAAGAAGCGCAATCCACGGAAGCCCTGCAAAGAAATCAGCAATTTTTTTCATCTTTGAAATTCCCCCTTGAAAAATGTTTTACATAGGGTATTATATAACTCTTTGCGAAAAATGTCAACAGTTTTTGGCAACGAAATGCTTTTTGCGCGCATTTTAGAGCAAAAATTTATCCGCCCGAAATCGAGCGGATAATGGTATTATTCACCTATACCTGTGCCGGGATAATTAGCAAGATATTTTCTCACAAGCGTAAGGTCAACAGCATTTACCTTGCCATCGCCGTTTATATCAGCGGCAAGAAAATTGAATTCGGGAACATCAAGACCTACCATGTACCTGCGGATGCTTATAAGATCCTTTACATCAATTATGTCGTCACCATTGGCATCTCCGAGTTTTGCCTTGCCGAAGTTACAAACAGTGCACTTGCCCTCGTCATCAAGCGTATGCTCTGCTTCGCCCTGCTTTTCACCGCATTTCTTGCAGAAATGCCAGTGGGTCTTTTTGTCGTATCTGTAAGTATCGCTGAAATCATGCACGCAGTCGTCTACGATTTCAAATTCTTCGCCTGTGATTGGTTTGTCCGCATCACCTGCCGCCGCGAACAGTGAAAAAGAAAATGCAGTCATCATGAGCATAGCCATGACAAATGACATTATCGCAAAAAGTTTCTTATTTTGCATAGTTGCCTCCCAAAATTTTGTTTTAGCACTTTTATACAATATATAATACCACAAACAAAACGAAAAATCAATATTATTTCAAAAATTTTGAAATTTTATCTCTGTATTTAAAGAAATATAACCTCAAAAGGCGTTTGTAGAGCATGTCGCTGAGTATAAATATGGCATTTGCCATGACAAATACGGCTATTTTCATCCACATTGCGTCCGGCATCTGCAAAAGTTCGCTGAAAAATATATAGATAAGCACGAGCGTTCCGTTCATTATGAGCAGTCGTATGAGAAACGAAGCCCATCGCGGAAGCTTTGACATAAGCGGGATAAGCAACGCATGAAGTCCGAAGAAAAGCGCAAAGCTCCATGCGGCTTCCTTGGCGGGCAGTATCAGAAGCGACACCGCGCCCGAGGCGAGATATACGAGCCAGCCGTAGCCCGCGCCCATTTCTACCGAGCAAAAAGCCACGATGAGCGCCGCCACAGCCGCCGTGCATATATCGAGAAAGCCCGAAATCGAACCGAGGAACATGACGACTATTGAAGATGCCGTCATCAATGCGCAGAGTGCCAGTTTTTTAACCTTACTCATCGCGTTCTCCTCAGCAGCAGCTTATCAGGTCGCCGCCCATAGCCTCGCAGCAGCAGTCGGCGCAGATAAGTCCCGAGCATATATCGCAGGTACTGCACGAACCGCCGCGCTGTCCGTTCTGCCTGTCGTAGTCATAGGACATATTTTTCATGCTGTTCAGAGCCGCGGCATATTCCGGATTCTGCGGGTCCATCTCGCAGGCGCGATGAAAATGCTTCGACGCCTCGAAATACCATCCTCTGCCCATGAAAACGCATCCCTTGAGATAATACCACTCGGCATTTCTCTCGTCCTTTGCGACCGCGTCAAGCTGAATCTCTGCCTCATAGAAGTTTCTGCCGTTTATGAGCGTGCGGATATAATCAAACTTCCCTGTTCCCGCGCCCGCATAGCCATAGCCAGACGAGCTGTCGCCTCGGCTCTGGCGCTCGTGCATGACGGTGTCGTATGCCTCGTTTATTTCTTTCATTTTTTCCTGCGCGAGGTCGGCAAGCGGACTTGTGGCATAATTATCGGGATGATATTTGCGCGCAAGGTCGCGATATGCTTTTTTTATTTCCTCCTCGCTCGCATCTCTCGAAACGCCGAGTACCTTATATGGATCTGTCATCATGCCACTCCTTTCTTGCTGTGGTGTAAAATGAGTTTTTCATTCCGTAATGAAATATATTCTCTATGCAGGCGTTTATATACTCATCGCGGCAATCGGCGAGAGCTATCGCATTTTCCGCCGCGATAATCTCGGGAACCATAAGGCTGTATGCCTCCTCCATGGCAAATTCTCTCATCCTTTCTTCATCATAGAAAGAAAACGGATTGAATCTGCCGCGCTTCATATCCTCCGGATAATCACATACGGCATCGGCGAGATATATCCACCTGCCTATGTGAAAAGCCGCCTCATACATGATATCGCGCTGTGCGCCGGAAAGCCCGAGAGCGGCGACCTCGGCGGTCATCTTCCCCGAGATATCGGCGCAGGCATCGGGCGTTGCTTCCCCGCTCCGCTCAAGCTCCGCGAGTCCCGCAAGCCCCTCCGCTATCGCGGCATTCGCCTCCGGAACATTCGCCCTGCGACTGAATTTCCGCGCATACGGCAGAGCGAGCCTTGCCGCCGCTCTTCTCTTTCCGCGCTCGTCCGAGATATCGTCGGCAAGCTTACCATACAGAAGAGCCGCACTTATCTGTGCGGCTGTCTTAAGTGAATCATCGCAGTGCATCACAGCCCGTGTATGAAAAGGATGACGCATACACCGTTCTTTTTTCACGGTGTACGCCTCTCCAGTCACGGCAAGCCGCACAAGCGCGACAAAAACCGCATCATAGCTGAGAGAGGCGCACGAAAGTGCACCTGTCTCACTCTTCATAGCACGGCAAACGCCGCAATATACGCTTTTATAAAATTCGTTGTCCTTTACCCGAAGCTCGGGTATGAAAGGCTTTACAAATCCGAACACAATCAGTTATTTGTTGTTGTGCTTGTGTTTGAATTTCTTGTATCAACGAAATCGCTGAGGAATGCCTTTATAAAGCTGTATTTGGAAACAATTTTCTCGTTTACGACAACCTTATCAACATATTCCTTGCAGATATCATTGTACTTCTCGCTCTTCATGTTGTCTTCAAATGCGGAGAATACATCCTCATATTCCTCGGCTGTGTATGCTTTCTCGGGAAGTTCAACTCTCTTTACAAAGTAAACATAGTTATTGTTGGAAACCGAAATGCCTTCCTTTGTATAATCGCCTACCTCAAAATCCTTTACCTTTGCCTGAACATCGGAATTGAGGAGCGTGCCGTCCTTTGTTACGATATAAGCCTTTGCATACTTGTGGGAAACGAAGCTGTCGGAATACTTTTCTACAAGCTCTGCGAAATCGGTGCCGCCTGCGAGTGCCTTTTCAATATCGTCGACTAGTTTCTGTTTCTCTTCCTTCTGCTCGTCTGTCAAATCTGTGTATTCGTATTCTTCGAGCTTTGTCTCGTTGCCGTCCTTATCCTTCTCGGTCTTCTGAACGCGGTTGCCCTCTTCGTCCTTTGTTATATCCTTATTCATATCGAGCATGATGAACTGATATGCGATATAGCTGTCCTTATAGTAGGTTTCCTTGTCCTCGTCGGTGAGCTTCATTGTGCCGTTTTCACCGAAAAGATATTCCATTATAGCATCGTTCTCAAGACCGCGGGTATAATAATCAAGCTCCTGATCTGTTGTATAGCCGAAGTATCTCTTGTAGTAGCCCTCTTTGCCATAGCCGTAGTAGGAGAGCATCTGCGCGAGCTGTGTCTTGTATTTTTCGAGAGCCTCATTGTCGATGGCGGGTCTGCCGTATTTCTCATAGAGATACTTTGTGACAACAAGATTCTTTGCTATATTCAGAATATTCTGCGTCTGAATATCGCCTGCGGTGGATTTTGTACCGTCGTCGTTTTCAATCTCACTGCTCCAGAAAGAGGGGTCATTGAAAACGGATGTCATTCCGTAGCTGTAGAAAAGATTCATCTTGATATAAGGGAAAAGGAAGTCGAGCTCTTTTGTCGTGACGGTATAGGTCTTGCCGTCGATTTCGAGAGACATTGCAACCTTTTCTCCGCATGATGCGAAAATGAACATGGCTCCCGCAAGCATCAGCGCAGCCATAACGAGTGAAATAAGTCTTTTTGCTTTCATTGTGATTTGAAACTCCTTTGGTTTTTAGTGCTTTTGCGCCAAAAACAGCGCAGAAAAAACGAGTATAATAATATTATACATAAATTTTCAAAAAAATCTACTCTTTTTTCGATTTTATTTGTATATATTTCTTTAACAAATTGGAAATTATCTCAAAAACGGTCTCTCCGCGCTTGATTCTGCACGAAAAATAGGTTTTTTCCGAGGGTACAATGGTGATTCTCGCGGGAAAAGCCGCCGAAAGTTCCGACAAAACGAGAAAATCCGGCTGCTCGGGATAGAACACCACGGCGTTATCGCGCTTGTCTATCTGCGTGATGCCGCATGCACTGCCCATAGCGCGCACAAGCGAAGCGGAAAGCAGTGTTTCCACCGACTGCGGCATATCGCCGTAGCGGTCGAGCATCTCGTCCGCTATATCGTCGGCATCGGCTTCGTTTTCTATTGCCGCTATCTTCTTGTACATATCTATGCGCTGTGAAACCGATGAAATATAGCTTTCGGGAATATATGCGTCCCTGCCGACGGAGATGGTGCATTCCGTCTTTTTCGGTAAGACTGTTCCCTGCTCCTCGAGCACGGCTTCGTTCAGTATCTTCAGATACATATCGTAACCAACACTCTCCATATGCCCATGCTGGCGCGCACCAAGGATATCTCCCGCGCCTCTTATCTCGAGGTCGCGCAGCGCTATTTTGAAGCCCGAACCGAACTCCGTGAAATCGCGTATCGCAGAGAGTCTTTTCGTCGAGATATCGCTGAGCGCCTTGCCCTGCCTGTAGGTAAAGTAGGCATAGGCGCGGCGCGCGCTCCTGCCGACTCTGCCGCGTATCTGGTGAAGCTGGGAAAGTCCCATCGTGTCCGCATTTTCGATTATCAGCGTGTTGGCATTCGGAACATCGACGCCTGTTTCGATTATCGTGGTGCAGACGAGGATATCGGTATTTCCCTCGACGAGGCTCTGCCAGATATCGGCAAGCTCCTCTTTTTCCATCCTGCCGTGTGCTATATCGATATTCGCATCGGGAAATTCCTTTTTCAGCCGCGCCGCCGTGCCTGCGATATTTTCTATCCTGTTGTGCAGGTAGAAAACCTGCCCGCCGCGATGGAGCTCGCGCCTAATCGCCTCGTTTATCACGAGGTCGTCATATTCCAGAACATATGTCTGGACAGGCATTCTGTCGCCCGGTGCCTCGTCGAGCACGGACATATCGCGTATGGAATTCATCGCCATATTCAGCGTTCGCGGTATCGGCGTTGCCGTCAGCGTCAGAACATCGACATTCTTCGCTATCTGCTTCAGCTTCTCCTTGTGGGCGACGCCGAAGCGCTGTTCTTCGTCTATTATGACGAGTCCGAGGTCATGAAACTGTATATCGGCGGAGAGAAGTCTGTGCGTGCCGACTATGATGTCCGTATCGCCGCGCCGCAGTGCGCGGACAGCCGCCTCCTGCTCCGCATGCGTCTTGAAGCGGGAGAGGAGTGAAACCTTTATCGGGAAGCCGCGCATACGCGAAACTATCGTCTGATAATGCTGCATCGCAAGAATCGTCGTCGGCACGAGGATGGCAACCTGCTTGCCACCCGCCACAGCCTTGAAAGCCGCACGCAGAGCAACCTCCGTTTTGCCGAATCCTACATCGCCGCAGAGCAGTCTGTCCATAGGCACGGGCTTCTCCATATCGCGCTTGATATCCTCGGCGGCGGCGAGTTGTCCGTCCGTCTCCTCGTATTCGAAAAGCGATTCGAATTCCCTCTGCATATCGTCGTCGGGTTCAAAGGCAAAGCCGGGGCGGCGCATACGCTCGGCATAGAGCGCGATGAGTTCCTTTGCCATCTGGCGGACCTCACTCTTGACGCGCGCTTTCGTTTTGCCCCATTCCGTGCCGCCGAGTTTCGAGAGTTTTATCGCGCCCTCGTCGGCGCCCGCTCCGATATATTTGGAAACAGTCTCTATCTGCTCACAGCGGACATAAAGCACATCCGTTCCGGAATACTGTATCTTTATATGGTCATGGCAGACGCCCGTATAATCGCGTATCGTCTCCAGACCCATGTATTTACCTATGCCGTGCGTATCGTGGACGACATAGTCGCCTACGGTGAGGTCGGCATAGGAAAGAATCTTTTCCTTTGCCGTTTTCTTTGCCTTGGATCGACGCACGCCTCTCGTTCTCGTCTGTTCGGCTCTGCCCTCTCCGAGAGAGAGGAGCATGAATTTACTGTTTACTATCTCAAAGCCCGCGCCCGAAAAAGCCGTTATCACAGGCACACCGCGCGTAAGCTCCGTTATATCATCTGATTTCGGAACGAAAGTACAGCTTATGCCGTTATCCAGCAGAATATCGCGCGTGTTTGCCGCCTCGGTTTCGCTTCCCGCCGCGATGATTATCTCATATTTTGCCCGCGTGTATGACTCTATGTCCTCGCAGAGCGCCTCGGCATTTCCCGTCATGAAAGAAGTCGTCCTCGTATGGACGGAATATATCTCCCAGAGCCTGCCCGAGTATTGCGAAAGAAAAGCATTTGCTATCAGCGCACCGGTTTTTTCGGCGAAAGTGAGCAAATCCGCTTCATCCTTCATGAAAATGCCGCAACCTGCGGGCATCACACCCTCTTCAAGGAGCTGTTTTGCCGTTTCCTCACCGTGGCGAAGCGAAGCGCGCAGCCTGTCCGAAACACCCGAGGACTCCACTATGAAAACGGCGCGCTCTGAGCCGAAATAATCAAGCAGACATTCTTTTTTTTCATAGATAAGCGGCAGATATTTCTCTGCCGTCAGTATCTCCGCGCCAGACTGCACCGCCGTCAGTTCTCCCGCAAGCGAGGAGCGCACCGATTCGCTTTTCGCCTTTTTCATGAGGCGCTGTATCGCGCTCTCTATGCGCCCGCGCGCCTCGGCATCTGGGATAATCTCCCGCGCGGGGACTATCTTCGCCGAGCGCAGATTTTCCGCCCAGCGCTGGGTGATGATATCGAAATATCCTATCCTGTCAACCTCGTCGCCGAAAAGCTCGATTCGCAGCGGCAGTTCCGACTGCGGCGAAAAGATATCCGCGATGCCGCCGCGCACGGCAAATCTGCCCTTGCCGTCCACAAGCTCGCACGGCACATAGCCGAAATCGACGAGCCTGCGCGAAAGCTCCGCCATATCCACCGTATCGCCCACCGAGAGTGTAAACGCGCCCGCGCGAAGCTTATCCGCAGGCATGGTAAACTGCATTGCCGCATCGGGCGTGGCAATAACAACAACTCCGTTTCCCTCCGATATCTCGGAGAGCGCGGAAACCCTGTCATATTCCGCCTCGTGAGAAGCTACCATATTATATAATACGGGGTCACGCGCGGGATAAACCGTCGCGTGTATCCCGTATGCCCCGAGAGCCGCGGCGATATGTCTCGCGCTCTTTTCGTCCTGCACTATGATGAGTGACGGCTCATCTCTGCATTCCTCGGTGATAAAAGCGCCAAGAAAAGCATCGAGCGCACCCTCGCAAAGCCCCGTTATCATGGATGGCAGTTTCTTTGCCTTGCCCTTGTTTTCACGCCTCGTTTTCAGTATCTGCGAGAACTCGCGCCCTGCAGAAATCCGATTTAAAATAATATTCATTTTATATTTACCGTTATCATCTGTTATAAAGATTCATTGCGCGGTCATAGTCGCCCGCAAGCATCAGACGAACCGCCTCGCAAACATCGTCAAAGCGCCCCTGCAGAGCCTTCATATCCGCCTCGGGGAGCTTACCCGTCACCCAGTCGGCAAGGTCATATTCGGGAGTAGGCTTCTCGCCCACACCCATGCGGACGCGCGGAAAGCCCTCGCCGCAGAAGCCTATCACACTCTTCAGCCCGTTGTGCCCGCCTGCGCTTCCGCTCTTTCTTATGCGGATATGCCCCGGCTTCTGCGTTATATCGTCGCACAGCACTATTATATGCTCGGGCGGTATCTTGTAGAAGGATGCTGCCTCGTCTATGGCTATACCCGAGGCATTCATGAATGTCTGCGGCTTCATCAGAAGCACCCCCGTGCCGTCTACCGCCGTGCGGCAGCAGAGCGACTGAAATTTCGATGAATTTATCTTTTCACCCAGCTTCCCCGCCATATGGTCAATAGCGAGAAAACCCGCATTGTGCCGCGTCTTTTCATATTTTGCCCCGGGGTTTCCCAGCCCCGCCACGATATACGAAACGGGCGCACGCTTTCCCTCACTCTCTATCTTTTTGAATAAATCGAAAATCGACATAATTTTTCCTTTCCGAAAACAGCACGAAATGCGGAAAGGAGAGCCCTCCCTTCCGTAGCGATGCCGTATTTATGCCGCCTCGCGGCATTTTTCACTTTATTTTACCCCGTAAAGGGATTTTTTGCAAGAGAAATTTGCGATTTTTTTAAATTTTTCTCGTTTTTTCTCAACTTTTTTTATAAAAGCTATAGATATTTGGAAAAATCTATGGTATAATACCAAAATGTATAGATTTGTAAAAATCTCAATAAAAACTATGGAGGAAAAAAACATATGGCAAAGAAGTATGTCTACCTTTTTACAGAAGGTAACGCAGGTATGCGTGAGCTTCTCGGCGGCAAGGGTGCAAACCTCGCGGAAATGACAAATATCGGTCTTCCCGTTCCGCAGGGCTTCACAATTACCACGGAAGCCTGCACAAAGTATTATGAGGACGGCAAGCAGATCAATCCCGAAATTCAGGCTGAGATAATGGAGTACATCGAAAAGATGGAAGCTATCACAGGCAAGAAATTCGGCGACCACGAAAATCCGCTTCTCGTTTCCGTCCGCTCCGGTGCGCGCGCATCAATGCCCGGCATGATGGATACCATTCTTAACCTCGGTCTCAACGAAGATGTTGTTGAAGTTATATCCAAGAAGTCCGGCAACCCCAGATGGGCTTGGGACTGCTACAGAAGATTTATCCAGATGTATTCCGATGTTGTTATGGAAGTCGGAAAGAAGTATTTCGAGCAGCTCATCGATAAGATGAAAGAGGCAAAGGGCGTTAAGCAGGATATCGAGCTTGATGCAAACGACCTCAAGGAGCTTGCCCGTCAGTTCAAGGAAGAATACAAGTCAAAGATCGGCGCAGAGTTCCCCTCCGACCCGAAGGAGCAGCTCTTCGGCGCTATCAAGGCAGTATTCCGCAGCTGGGACAACCCCCGCGCAAATGTTTACCGTCGTGACAACGATATCCCCTACTCTTGGGGTACAGCCGTAAATGTACAGTCCATGGCATTCGGTAATATGGGCGACGATTGCGGTAC
The DNA here is from genome assembly GCA_905202255.1 of uncultured Ruminococcus sp. GTDB lineage: Bacteria > Bacillota > Clostridia > Oscillospirales > CAG-272 > Apopatosoma. The sequence continues at coordinate 321 of CAJKRH010000040.1, read as the reverse complement.
AGGCGTTGCTTTCACCCGTGACCCCGCTACGGGTGCAAAGGGTCTCTTCGGTGAGTTCCTTACAAACGCTCAGGGCGAAGATGTCGTTGCCGGCGTTCGTACACCTATGAAGATTGCCGAGATGGAGCAGAAGTTCCCCGAGGCATTCGCTCAGTTCCAGCAGGTTTGCAAGACTCTGGAAGAGCACTACAGAGATATGCAGGATATGGAATTTACCGTTGAACACGGCAAGCTCTATATGCTCCAGACCCGTAACGGTAAGAGAACCGCTCAGGCTGCTCTCAAGATTGCATGCGACCTCGTTGACGAGGGCATGAGAAC
>CAJKRH010000039.1 GCA_905202255.1 uncultured Ruminococcus sp. | reverse complement strand
AGAAGAGCAAGAGCAGGCGCTGCAAACATCGTTCCTAACTCTACCGGCGCTGCTAAGGCTATCGGTCTCGTTATCCCCGAGCTCAACGGCAAGCTTATCGGCTCCGCCCAGAGAGTTCCTGTTCCCACAGGTTCCACAACAATTCTTACAGCTGTTGTCAAGGGCAAAGATGTAACAAAGGACGGCATCAATGCCGCTATGAAGGCTGCTTCTTCCGCTTCCTTCGGTTACAATGAGGATCCTATCGTTTCTTCCGATGTTATCGGTATGAGATACGGCTCGCTCTTCGATGCTACACAGACAATGGTATCCAAGATTGACGATGACACATATCAGGTTCAGGTTGTTTCTTGGTACGACAACGAAAACAGCTACACAAGCCAGATGGTTCGTACAATCAAGTACTTCGCAGAGCTCAACTAATTTATCTGCTTATATCTGAATTAAAAGGGAATCCGAAAGGGTTCCCTTTTTGCGTAACGAAAATACTATAAAATAAAAAGCCGCGGCGCGGCTTTTTATTTATTTTTCCATCATTTACTTCCCCTGCAAATTTCCTTGCTCTTCTTATATGTACCGACCTTGCATTGCACACTGCGCAGAGGAGTGCCGCTGATGCCGAGCAGAGCGTCCATTTCCGCCACCGCGTTTTCATATGTGCCGCCTGTATGATGGACGAGGATATAATCCGCCTCCTTTATCTTTCCCGCCGCCGCGCGGCAGAATGCCCGCATCGGCGCGGCGAGAGCAAATACCCATATCGGAGAGCAGATTGTGACATGTTCGTACTTTGAGAGGTCTGCGCTTATTTCCTCTATCGGCATTTCCCATCTGTGCATGCCGAAGCGTCCGCACCACCAGAAGCCGAGCGTACCCTGCGTGCGCTCCGTTGATTTCACTTCATAAACGGCGGCGCCTGTTCTGTTTGCTTCCTCATAGGCAAGCTTTCTCGCGTAGCCCATGCGCGAAAAAAATACCACAAGCCGCCCGGGATTTGTTCCTATATTCGGATAATCGGCTATATCTGCGTGAAAAGCCTCTTGCCTGCGGAAAACATATGCCGCATAACCGCAGATTGCTTGTGCCAGACCGAAAATAAAATATATCGTCGACATGAAATTCGGCGGGAACATATAAAACTGAATACATATCCAGAGCATTAGCGTTATGCCGAAGAGCCCGCCGAGTATCACGCCCGCTTTCTTTTTCGCGATAAGGAGTCCCGCGGCGGTGAGATTTGTCAGCCCGTTTACGATAAGCAGGGCGATGCCGGAGAATTTCAGGTCGCGGAAGAGCACATCGGCAAAGGGGAGCTTCTGCATATAAGGGAGCATGGAATCCATTCCCATCGCCTTGCCCGACGGGTCGCAAAGCATTCCCGCAGCGCCCGCCACGGCACCTATCCCGATAAAAAGCGTCCAGAAAATGAGCCATTTCCGCGCCGTTTCAAATCTTGATTTTTCTTTCACTTTACTCTCTCCTCCTCCGCTTTTCTTATCCATTCATCGAGAAAAGCCATCTGTTCCTCCGTATGAAACCAATGCTCGCCGCCGCGCATCACCGTGAGCGGCGCGCCGATTTTTTCGGCAAAAGCGGAAACCGTTTCATATGAGGTGAGATTGTCGTTTTCACCGTAGAGTATGCGCGTCGGCACGCTCAGGTTCAGCGGATGACTGCGCACATAGCATAGATATTCCCATGAGAGCACCTCGCCGAAAGCTGTCGGAATCTCCCCTTTCTCGCGCAGTTCCGCTTCTGTTACACCAGCCCAGCCCATCATATTTTCTATCAGGCGCTCCATATCGACTATCGGCGAGATAAAAAACGCCTCATCGACCTGCGCGCCCGAGAGCACACTCATCGAGAAAAACGCGCCGATGCTGTTTGCGATAAGCGTAAGCGAAGCGCATTTTTTCCTCTGCTCATCGAAAAACCGCGGAAATTCTTCCTTGGCTTCCCATGGCGTTTTGGCACCGTAATCGAAGCCAATCACATCGCATCCCGCGAAAAGCGGTCTGTAATGCTCCGCTTCGCCTGCGTTTCCGCCCTTGCCATGGACATATATGACCGTGCGCCCCGTGCGCTGTGCCTTTTCCCAATCTTCTTTTGTCAGCAGATTCGTATACCCGATTCTTACTTCGTTCATGAGCGGAACGGGAACGCTGTCGCATGTATGATGATAGCGGAAGCCGAGCTTCTCCTGCACCCGCTTTGACTTCATATTGCCGTCATAATAGCCGCACCAAATCTTCTTCATACCCAGCTCCGTAAAGCCGCGGCGGATTAGTCTGCCCGCCGCCTCGGGCATATATCCCCTGCCCCAGAAAGGCTTGCCGAGCCAGTAGCCGAGTTCGCATTCGTCATCGCGCCCGGTCATGTCCGTGTGTCCGTTCAGCTTCAGTTCAACTGCGCCTATCGCTCTGTCCGCGCCTTTTTCGCATATGGCATAGCATTCCGCGCCGCAGAAAACATTTTTTATAACCTCGCGGCTCTCATCGATGCTTTTGTGCGGTTGCCAACCTGCGATAGGACCTACATCGGGGTCGCCCGCATATTCATAAAGGCTCTCCGCGTCCGAGAGCCGCCATTTTCTCAGTATCAGTCTGTCTGTTTCCATATTTTTTCCTTGCAAATGCGCTCTTCGGCGCTTTTTCTTTCAATGATAACACATTGTTATATAAAAATCAATACGAAATGAAAATAAGGCTGAAAAAAGCGGGAAATTTACGAAAATTCCCGCTTTTTGTCTACTTGATTTTATTAAATTCCATGCGCCCGTCCTTTACCGTGCAGAAAATCTTATCGCCCTTTGATATCTCATGGCGCAGGAGCTTTTCCGCGAGCACATCCTCTATCTTCTCTCTTATCTCGCGGCGAAGCGGACGCGCTCCGTACATTTCGTCCATGCCGCTCGCGGCGATAAGCTCCACCGCCTCATCGGAAAATTCCATTTCCGCCCCGAGAGCCGCCATCTTCTTTACGATATCGCCGAGCATTTTTGCGGCTATCAGCTTTATCTCGTCCTTGCCGAGCCGCCTGAAAATCACCGTCTCGTCTATCCTGTTGAGAAATTCGGGGTGGAAGCGTTCGCGCAGTTTTGCCCTGATGCTCTCCTCCTCTGCCATGCTCTCGCTCACCGTCGGCGAAAAGCCCGTCGCGCTGTAGCTTTTGCGCTCGCCCGTGCCGATATTGGAGGTCATGATGATGACTGCATTCGAGAAATTCGCGCGCCTGCCCTGCGAATCGGTGAGCTGTCCCTCCTCCAGCACCTGAAGCAGAAGATTGAAAACATCGGGATGCGCTTTTTCTATCTCATCGAAAAGGATGATGCAATACGGCATTTTGCGCACGCGCTCCGTCAGCTGACCGCCCTCGCCGTAGCCGACATAGCCGGGCGGCGAGCCGATAAGCTTCGACACGCTGTGAAGCTCCATATATTCGCTCATATCGAGCGTTATCATGGCGTTTTCACTGCCGAAAAGCGCTTCCGCCGTCGCCTTTGCCAGTTCCGTTTTGCCGACACCCGTAGTACCGACGAAAAGGAACGAACCGACAGGGCGTTTCGGGTCGCCGAGTCCCGCTCTGCCGCGCCTTATCGCCCGCGAAACGGAAACGACGGCTTTCTCCTGCCCTATCACGCGCCGCCCGAGAATCTCCTCGAGGCGAGCGAGCCGCTCGCCCTCGTCCTCGCTTATGCGCGAGGCGGGGATATGCGTCCATGCCGTGACTGTCTCGGCTATTTCGTTTTCGCCGATGACGGCGTTGCCCGCCGCTCTTGCCCGCTCCCATTTTTCGCATTCGGATTCGAGCGCGTCGCGCGCGGCGATTATCTCATCGCGCACGCCTGCCGCCGCTTCGAAATTCTGGGAGCGCACGAGCGCTTCTTTCTTTATCCGGAGCGCTGCGAGCCTACTCTCCAGCGCCCTTATCTCATCGGGCTTGCCGCTTTTCTCTATGCGCTTCTTCGCGGCGGCTTCGTCGATGAGGTCTATCGCCTTGTCGGGCAGGAATCTGTCGCTCAGGTATCGCACCGATAGCCGCACAGCCGCGTCTATCGCCTCGTCCGTAATCTTCACATGATGGTGGTTTTCATAGCTTTCGCGAAGTCCGCGCAGGATATTTTTCGTCTGCGCTTCGTCCGGCTCGCCTATGAGTACAGGCTGAAAACGCCGCTCGAGCGCCGCATCCTTTTCTATATGGCGGTGGTATTCCGAAACGGTAGTCGCGCCGATAAGCTGAATATCCCCGCGGGAGAGCGCGGGTTTGAGTATGTTCGCCGCATCGAGCGCGCCCTCTGCCGCACCTGCGCCGACTATCATGTGTATCTCGTCTATGAAAAGGATATATTTATCGGATGAAGTGACCTCTTCTATCACCTTTTTGAGTCTGTCCTCAAATTCGCCCCTGTATTTTGCTCCCGCGAGCATGGCACCCATATCGAGCGCGATGATATGCTTATGCAGGAGCGCCTCGGGAACATCTTCCGACGCTATCCTCGCGGCAAGCCCCTCGGCAACAGCCGTTTTGCCCACGCCCGGCTCGCCGATAAGGCAGGGATTGTTTTTCGATTTGCGGCAGAGTATCTGGAGCATGCGCGTTATCTCTTCGTCTCTGCCGATTATCGGGTCGAGCCTGCCGCTCTTTGCCGCCTCCACAAGGTCTCTGCCGTAGAGCGAAAGCGCGGAAGCGCCCGCCGCATTTGCCTGATATGACTGCGCTTTTGCGCCTTTTTCCTTTTTGTCGCTCATCTCCAGAAGAAAAGCACCCGTATCTGCCACGAGCTCGCCTATCACGGCGCCCTCGGCTATCATCACCTTGACGGCGACGCAGTCTCTCTGCGAGAGCATGGCAAGAAGCAGATGCTCCGTTCCGATGAGGCTCTGACCGTATTTCGCCGCCTCGAGCGCCGAACCTTCTATCACGCGGCGCAGGCGCGGCGTCATATCGGAATTGCCGAGTCTCGTTTCGTCTCCCTGCCCGAGCAGCTCCGTCATCAGTGCCTTTGTGGAAGAAAAGGTCACTGCATGAGACTCCAGCATATCGGCGCCCGCGCTCTCCGGCACGGAAAGTATGCCGAGAAGCAGATGCTCTGTTCCGATATAGGTATGCCCCATCTCGCAGGCGATAAGTCTCGATTTTGTCAGAGCCGCGGCGGCAAGCTCGGTAAATTTGTTCTGCATAAAATACCTCATTATCCGTGCGGCACCGTACCGCACATTCACGCAAATATATTCTATCCATTTATACGGGAAAATATTTTCCGTTTTTAGAAAAATCTCCTTGTAATTTCCGCGCGAATATTGTAAAATAGAAGAAAATATGTCTGCAAAAAGGAGATTGCCATGCTTTCAAGAATCTATACGGCGGGTCTTATCGGAATAGACGGCTACGGAGTCACGGTGGAGTGCGATTTTCAGGACAAGCTTCCGTGCTTCGGCATAGTGGGGCTGCCGGACAACGCCGTCAAGGAGGCAAAGGACCGCATCAGAGCGGCTTTTGTAAACAGCGGTTTTCCTTTTCCCGATTCGCAGATAACGGTAAACCTCGCTCCTGCCGACAAGCGCAAGGAGGGCTCCGGCTTTGACCTTGCCATGCTCATCGCCATCATGCAGTGCGCGGGCGTGATAAACGAAAATGCCGAAACCGAAAACAGATGCTTCATCGGCGAGCTTTCGCTCTCGGGCGAGGTGCGCCCCGTAAACGGAATGCTCTCCATGTGTCTCGCGGCAAAGGAAGCGGGGAAAACGGAGCTTTTCGTAGCACCCGAAAATGCCGCGGAGGCTTCGGTCGTCGAGGGTGTTACGGTCTATCCCGTGAAAAAAGCCGCCGAGCTCGTCGCCATGCTCAATGGGGAAATGCCGATAGAGCCTTTTCACGCGGTCGACGCCGGTGCATCGGCGCACCGTATGCCGATGCTTGATTTCGCCGATGTGAAAGGGCAGGAAAAAGCCAAGCGTGCGCTCGAGATAGCCTGCGCCGGCGGTCACAATATCCTCATGATAGGCGCACCCGGGACAGGCAAAAGCATGCTTGCCAAGCGCATTCCGTCGATTCTGCCGGAGATGACATTTGACGAGGCGATAGAAACCACGCGTATCCATTCCGCCGCGGGTATGCGGCAGAACGGCTCGCATGCGCTCATGCGCGAGCGTCCTTTCCGTGCGCCGCACCATACAATGTCGTGCGCGGGGCTTTCGGGCGGCGGCAGAATACCGATGCCGGGCGAAATTTCGCTCGCGCACAACGGCGTGCTCTTTCTCGATGAGCTTCCGGAGTTCTCCCGCGAATCCATGGAGGCTCTGCGCCAGCCGCTTGAGGACGGCAAAGTGACGATAACGCGCGTTGGCGGAAAATTCACATTTCCCTCGGATTTCATGCTCGTTTGCGCCATGAATCCATGCAAATGCGGCTATTACGGTCATCCCTCCGGCAAATGCACCTGCTCGCAGACAGATATCTCCCGCTATCTCTCGCGGATAAGCGGACCGCTGCTCGACAGGATAGATATTCAGATAGAAGTGCCGTCGCTCTCTTATGATGAAGTCGCCGTGCGCGAGCCTTCGCCGGTAAATTCCGCAGTGATGGCTGAAAGAGTAAAAAAGGCACGCGATTTCGCTTCGCGCCGCTATGCAAATGAAGACGGACTCCACTGCAATGCACAGCTTACCAGCTCTCAGATACAGAAATACTGCAAAATGGATGAGAAAGCAACACTCCTCCTGCAAAAGGCTTTTGACAGGCTGGGACTTTCCGCCCGCGGTTATGACAGAATCCTGCGCGTGGCAAGGACGATAGCCGACCTTGAGGAAAGCGAAAATATCCTCCCCTCGCACATCGCGGAAGCGATACAGTACCGTTCGCTCGACAGAAAATACTGGAAATAAAGCCCGCTTTGCGGTATAATATAAAAAATCCATAAGGACAGGATGATATTGAAAATAATCGATTTGAAAAGCGGCAGAGAAATCGCCGCTACGAATTCGCCGCTCGCCTGCGCGATAGGCAATTTCGACGGCGTCCATATCGGACACAGAAAGCTTATAGAAGCGGCAGTCGACTACTGCCGCGCTCACAGCGGCACAAAATGCGCCGTTTTCACCTTTGAAAGCAATACATCCGGCGCGCCGTTCATAGTTTCGCATGAAGAAAAGCTGAAAATATTTGCCGAATGCGGCGCCGAAACAGCCGTGACCGTGCCTTTTGACGAGGTGCGCGATATGAGCTGTGAGGTTTTCGTGTCAGAGGTGCTTGTCGGCAAGCTGAATGTCGCCTGTGCCTTCTGCGGCTTCAATTTCCGCTTCGGCAAAATGGGCGCGGGAAACGGAGAAACTCTCGCCTCTCTCATGAGCGCGAACGGGCGGAGCGCCGCCATCATGCCACCCGTCAACCTCGGCGGTGAGCCCGTCAGCTCGACAAGAATACGCGCGGCGCTTGCCGAGGGAGATATGGCGCTTGCAAACAGCCTGCTCGGCAGAAATTTCGGTTTTGTCTCGGAGGTTCTGCATGGCAAGGCACTCGGGGCTACCCTCGGCTTCCCGACGGCAAATCAGCGCATAGCGCACGGTGCCGCCGTACCGCGCCACGGCGTCTATGCCTCACTCTGCATAATCGACGGGAAGAAATATCCCGCCGTCTCGAATATCGGCGTGCGCCCGAGCACAGACTCACACGGAGAAGCAAACTGCGAAACGAATATCATCGGCTTTTCCGGCAATCTCTATGGCAGAGAAATTGCCGTCTATCCGCTTGCATTTATACGCCCCGAGCGCAGGTTTTCTGACACGGCGGAACTGACCGCCGAGGTGATGGGAAACCGCGCTCAGGCAGAGGAAATACTCAAAAAGATGGGGATTTCTTTTTGAAAGTTTGCCGTACTTTTCTGTGAAGAAAAGTACCAAAAGTCAGCAAGTAGGGCTCACGCCGCCCTCCTTGCGAACCACCGGCGGCGTGCACGAGTCAGTCGCACAAGCCATGCGTGGCAAGTGCGTGCGGCAAGGGGCAGAGCGAAAGTCGGCGGTTTTGCGCCCTCCGCAATCTAAACTATACCACGCGTGCGAACATATCACACGAAAAAGCCGAGCAGATTCGTGCACGCATTGTCTGCACGCCCGCATAATATGGTCGGCGGGCGTGGATAGAGCAAAAGCGCTGACGGAATGAAGTATATATTTTTTGCTTTTTCTGTTGGCTATATTTGAGTTTTATCTTGTAGGGGTCGGCATTACCCTGTCTCGGCGACGCCGACACACACGCTCTGCGTATGTGTCAATTCCCTCGACGACCCGCTACTTAGTAGGGGCGAACATTGTTCGCCCGCTAAAAAAGAGGGGTGGGCGTGACTCTAACATGTGCGCTGACGGGACAAAGCGAAAAGCATCATTGACACCTCATCCGTCAGCCTACGGCTGCCACCTTCTCCCGCTGGAGAAGGCTTACCGAGCCCATCAGTCGGATTTCCTATACATTTTTGTAATTTGCCATTTGATGAAAGGCTATTATATGCATTAAGGCATCATTCACTTCAGAAAAATATGGCATCTTGCCAGCCTTCTCCAGCGGGTAGCGAAGCGGCGTGAGGGGAATGAATGACAGCCCCGAGGGCTGTCAGAACCCGAGCGTGACCGAGCCGTAGCGAGAAAGGTGGCGCGGTTTACCGCGACGGATGAGGTGTTACTATATTTGTGTTGCCAAAATAAATCCTATCTTGCTGTGTTGCACCCAAACACCGCTCAACACTCAAAAAGGAGGAAAGCATGAAAAAATCCGCACAAAAAAAGACTGCACGCGCGTCCGCGGCATTTTTTGCCGTGCTTTTCGTCGCGCTTTTCATTTTCTCCTCCATGCCAATATATGCCGATTATGAAAAAAGCGTGTATTCGCCACATGCTGCCGTATATAATACGGAAAACAGCGTTTTTATCTATGAAAAGGCGGCAGAGGAAAGGATTCAGCCTGCTTCCACCGCAAAAATAATGACAGGCATCATCGCGCTTGAATATTTCTCGGGCAACCTCGACCATGAGATAACCGTCATCTATTCCGCCGTGCGCGGACTTGAGGGCAGCACCACTATGAATCTCAAGGTCGGCGAGGTCGTCACAGTGCGCCAGTTGCTCTATGGTCTTCTTGTGGGCGGGGCAAACGATGCCGCGCAGGTTCTCGCCTTTGAAATAGCAAAAGCGAATGCCATGTTTGCCGTTATGATGACAGAAAAAGCAAAAGCGCTCGGCGCGACAAACACTCTCTACAAAAATCCTATGGGTTTTGACGATGTCACGGCTTATACAACCGCGCGCGATGTCGCGATAATCTCCGCATATGCATATTCCATGCCGGAATTCATGAAAATATGCGAAACGAAAAAATACGAAATGCCCGCCACAAACAAGAGTGATGCGCGGACAATCTGGACGCGCAATCATCTTATTTCCAATCACAATCAGATAAAATATATCTATTCCAAGGCAAAAGGAATCAGCGCGGGGCAAACGGAAAGCGGCGGTTACTGCATTGTTTCGGGCGCGGAATCTTCCTTTAATTATATATGCGTCGTCATGGGCGGGACAAAAAACGACAAAGGCGATATCACCGCATATTACGATGTGCGAAATCTGCTCGATTGGGCACTTGATGCATATGAAATGAAAAAAGTCGTCAGCGAAGGCACAGTGCTCTGGGAAATTCCCGTTTCGCTCTGCGATGAATACAGCAGCGTAACTCTAGCGCCTGCTTCCGCCGTCTATGCTTATCTGCCAAAGGATTTTGATATATCAACGGTGGAACTGCGCCCGCATTTCGATAAAGATTCGATAGAAGCGCCCGCCGAAAAAGGCACTTCCGTCGGCACGCTCACCGTCGTCGTAGACGGCAAGGAGGTCGGAAGCACAGGGATAGTGACAAAATATTCCGTTCGGAAAAGCGACAGCCTCGCGGCAAAAGCTTATATGAAAAAAATGCTCGGCAGTCCGTTTTTTGTCATCGCACTTATTTCGCTGATACTTGCCGCCGTCATTTTTACGCTTGTCAGAATTTACATTTATATGAAAAAAGCCTCGATTAAAAAATGACATATATCGCACCGAAAGAGGAAATACTGAAAACGAAAAGTATTTCCGAAAGGATGTGATTTTTACGGATTTCAATAAAATTCTCTGCCCTGTGGAGAAGAAAATGCGCGATGCGGTAAAAAAGCTGAAAATGCTGAATGTGCCTGTGAAATGCAATAAAAGCTGTCATGCGGATTTCGGCTGCGGAAAGAAAAAAATGCGCATCGGGGCAAGTATGGACTGCGATATCTGCCTCTGCGACCTGCTGATAGCCGCCGTCGGTTTTTCAATGATGGTATATTTCATGGCGATGCTCATGTGCCCGAAATCGAAAGCGATGAAAAAGCACAAAAGAAGATAATAATATCAATATCGGGAAAGGAAGCTCCGGCTTCCTTTTTTGCGTACGGATTGAATTTTTGCCCACCCTCAATAAAGTTTAGGTCAAGCCTTTAAAAAGGCTTGAGCGAAACTTTAAAGGCGGGCGAAAACTTTATTGAGGGCAGGCTAAAACTTATTTTTTGCAAAAAATGTATAAAGAGGAATTTTCGGGCGAAAATATAGACAGTCGATTTTAGGTGCCGAAAGGCAGAAAGGAATTTTGAAAATGAATGTAAACCAAAGAAAAAGACAGCTGAACAAGGGACTTACCATTGCGCTTGCCCTGCTCCTCGTGGCAACGCTCTGCATCACGATAATCGCTTTTTCCGTGGGCAGAAAGAACAAGCCCTCCGAGCATACGACCTCCTCTTCCAAAAAGACCGAGCAGACAACCACGCAGACAGAACCCGAACAGACCACGGGTACAAGCGGCAGCGACAACCCCGTAGTTACGCCGACAGTTGATTTTCTCTGCCCCGTAACGGCAGGCTCGGTCGCATACGGCTACTCCGCCGATATCCCCGTTTTCTCTCCGACAATGGAGGACTACAGAATACATTGCGGCATCGATATTCAGGCAGATGCAGGCTCTCCCGTATATGCGGCGGCGGCAGGCGCTATAGAGGACATCGTCTTTGACCCTATGATGGGTCAGAGCGTGATAATCGCTCACGCAGGCGGCTATAAGAGCGTTTACCGCAATCTTTCCACAACCGTTCCCGAGGGACTTGAAAAGGGCAAAGCAGTCGATGCAGGCGACCAGATAGGTTCTGTCGGCGATACTGCACTGATTGAAATTTCCGTTTCGCCTCATCTCCATTTCGAGATTCTCAAGGATGACGCAAGCGTAGACCCGCTTTCTCTCATCCCCGCAAACTCCCTCAAGACCGAAGGCTTTGAGGACTGACACCACCGATAAATAATGCAAAGGCACCGCACTTTTTTGCGGTGCCTTTTCTCATTTTTTCACCCGAATAAAAACGCTCTTCCTTATATATACAGAATTTCAGAATATTTCTATTGACTTTTGAATACATTTGTAGTATAATGAGGGCGACAGATGAGAGGCGCGGACACCCTGTCGGCATGAGATTGCCTTTCTTCTGCCAGCAATATTACTTCGTTTTTGCATCAACGGTCTGAATAATTTTGACTTTTTTCATTAAAAATGCTGTTTTTTCATGGAAAGGGACGATTTTTTTCGGATTCTTTTTGCGATTTCTATTGACAAAAATAAGATTTGGTGCTAAAATGTTAGTAATCACGGTGCGAGGTGTTTTTCAGACGATATCTTGCGCGGTAAAAAATTCTTTAATTCCAAAAGGAGATTTTTTCACATGAAGAGACTTTTATCACTCTTTCTCGTAGTAGCTATGCTCTTTGCTGCGCTCGCTATGGTTGCATGTGGCAAGGAAAAACAGACGACCGAATCCACAACAACAAATACCACTGCCTCGACAACCACTACTGAGAAGACCACCGAGACCACTACTACTACAGAAGCAACAACAACGACCACAACAGAAACAACGACCACAACAGAAACAACGACCACAACAGAAACAGAAACAACAACCACAACATCCGGTCCGATCGAGACAGTTACCTCCGGTACAACAGAAGGTATCTACGCTCGTTTCGACTTCGGTACAAAGACAGAAGCTGAGGCAAACAACCTCACATCTCACGAGTACCTCAAGTCTCACCTTTCTTACAACGCTTCTTACCTCTGGGTTGACTACGATGAAGATAACATGATCGTATACGCAACCACAGACTACAACTACAGCACAATGCAGGACAGCAAGAATAACTTCGCTCTTATCTACGATGATATCTCTGCTGACTACACATTCGAAGATCCTCAGGAAATCCACTGCGGCTTCGGTACATGGGATAACTATCCTTACACAAGCGCAAATGTAGGCGTTGAAGGCAGATGGAAAGGCTTCCACCAGTACATAAAGATTCGTTTCGTTAACGCAAGCGCTAACACAAAGATCGGTTTCTGGTACAAGTCTACATCTATGGCTGCTTACTACATAACAGGTGTTGCATGCGTTCCCGTTGCAGCTGGTAAGACAGGTAGCGACTACCTCAACAACGACGACAACTACCAGGTAGTTATCTATGATGTAATCAATGCTATGAACATGGCTACAGGTGCTAACGAACTTACACCTGAAAACGGCAAGGGTCCCGGCAACAACTGGATTTGGCAGGGTACTTCCCAGTTCGTAACAGGTCTCCGCTTCCACCTCATGGGTATGGCAGCAGGCGGCAACGCTCGTGGCGGTAACACATTCGCTAAGGACGGCACAAACAAGACTGACGACGGCACAGGCAACATGATTGCAGCTGACGGTAGCGGCAAGGTTACAACATGGAAGGCTAATGAAGCTTTCACAAAAGCTAAGATCACAGCAGCTCTTGATACACGCGGTCTTATCAAAGCCGGCAACGCTATCAAGGTTGACTACATCGTATTCGGTTCTACACCCGAACAGCTCCTCACATACAAGAGCGCAGCTGAAAAGGCTTACGAAGCAAGCAAATAATCAATATTGATTTTAAGACGCCATCATTTGATGGCGTCTTTTTTTGCGCGTTTTCTTCCTGTCGCAGTCGGCACGGCGCAGTGTTGCGGTTGCGACGGCGGAGATGATGGCTGTGGTGATATTTATGAAGCGGCAAGGACATAGCGGTGCGGTTTGCTGATAGCGCTGTTGCGGCGCGGATGCCGTGGCATACCGTCCGCGATATCGTTGTGCTTGCATGAAATGAGTGCGCAGCTTGCTTTTGGCAAATATGCACAATTATAGTCCGACTTGTTCAACGAAAAGTACAATTGACAAATGCATCGAAAAATGATAAAATATATAAAGCAAAATCTGCACAAATCCCTGTGCAGTCCGTAATACAAAAAGGAGAATCAACATGAAAAAATTTTTATCTGTTTTTCTTGTCGCGGCAATGCTGATAGCGGCTCTCGCCATGGTAGCGTGCGGTGAAAAGCCCGGAGACGAAACCACAACCACAACGACCGAGGCGACAACAGAAGCGACAACCACAACTACAGAAGAAACAACCGTTACAACGACAACAGAGGCTACGACAACCACGACCGAAACAACTACAACAGAAACCACAACTACAGAGGAAACAACCACAACTATTTCCACAGAGCCTGTTTTTGCGCGTTTCGACTTCGGTACAAAGTCATATGCTTCCGAGAACAATCTCACATCGCATGAATACCTCACCTCCAAGCTCACATACAACGATAAGTATGTCAGCATCAAGTATGATGAGGATAACATCATAGTTACGGCTCTCCAGAGCTACAACTACGGTTCCATGCGCACAACCGACTACAAATCCGTAGGCTCCATAGTAAACGCATATGCACTTTGCTATGAAGATATTTCCGCGGATTACGAGTTTGACGACCCGCAGGAAATCCATGCCGGTCAGGCTAAGGTCGGCTGCCATCAGTATATGAAAATCCGTTATGTAAACGGCGGTCCGAATACAAAGATAAGCTTCCTCTGGAGAAGCACAACTGTACAGGGTTGGTCTACGACCACATCCTGCGTTATGGATGTTACACCCGGCAAGGCAAAAGAGGGCTATGACAACTATCAGATTGCTATATTTGATGTAGCAAGAGAATCCAACCTCCCGACAGGCGCCAACGAAATCACCGATGACAACGGCGTAGGTCCCGGCAACAACTGGATTTGGCAGGGCTCCGCGCAGTATATCACATGCATCCGTTTCCATATCCTTGGCTCTTATGTTCCCGGATATGCGCGCAAGAACAATGTCTTTGCCACAACAGGCAACAACCTCGTTGACGACGGCAACGGCAATATGATTGCGGGCGATGGCAGCGGCAAGACCACATCATGGTCAGCAGGCGAAGCTATTTCCGCCGCAAAGGTTGTCGCAAGATGCGATACACGCGGTCTTATCAAAAAAGGCAACTTCGTAAAGATTGACTACATCCTCTTCGGCGTATCTCCCGAACAGCTCATGGAATACAAGAGCAACATAGAGCGCGCCGCAGAATAATAATTAAAATTATAATGTAAAAAAGAACGGCGCAAGCCGTTCTTTTTTGTCATAGTGATACCGAGCAAGTGGCACTTGGCTGAATCGCCTGTCTCAGCGACGCCAAGCAACGCTTCGCATTGCTTCATCTCATCAGATGGAGCTGTCTTTCCCCTCTCTATGTTTGCGCCCAGACGCGCACCCAAATATTAACCGCGAGGTTCGCCATAGCCCGACATGGCATAGCAGTAAATCCGAGTCGGCGCGGGGGCGTCTCGAACCTGTAGCCGTGGCTAAGCTATAGTGGGACGGTCGGGGCACTTTGTTCGCACCGGTCGCCGCGAGGCGACAGAAAGAGTTCAAAAGAGGGATTGACACATATGCGAAGCATGTGTGTCGGCGTCGCCGAGAC
>CAJKRH010000038.1 GCA_905202255.1 uncultured Ruminococcus sp. | reverse complement strand
TGTACGGTATCATATTGACTCCTCATCCGTCAGCCTGCGGCTGACACCTTCTCCCGCAGGAGAAGGCTTGCTAAAGCCAAATTTTGGGCACATCAATAGAATTATTTGTTTTAATTTTTAATGTTTTATATTCTCAATCAACAAAATCAAACTCGAGGTCGTACATGGAGACGGTATCGCCATCCTTGATGCCGAGCTCGCGCATTTTGTCTATGACGCCGTTTTCACGCATCATGCGCTCAAAATACGAGAAGGATTCGCGGTCGTCGAAGTTTATCGAGCTCATAAGCCACCGGAGCCATTCGCCCTCGACTATAAAAACATCTTTTTCCTTTTTGACTGTTATATCGTCGGGTTTGCCCTGCTCCTTAATTTCTTCCTCATATTCCGGCTCGTAAATCGTAAGCGGCGGAAGAAGCGCGAGCATATCATATGCCTTGCGGCAAAGCTCTTTTACGCCTTCGCCGGATGCGGCGCTGATATATACAAGTGTATAACCGCTGTCGGAAACGAACTTTTCAAAGGCATCTATATCAACCTGCGTGCGGTCGAGAATATCGCATTTGTTTGCCGCAATTATCTGCGGGCGTGCGGCAAGCTCGGGATTGTATTTCTCCAGCTCCGCATTTATCATTCTGATATCTTCTATCGCATTTCTGCCTTCGCTCTGCGAAATATCGACGACATGAATGAGCAGACGACATCTGTCCACATGGCGAAGAAAATCGTGCCCAAGCCCCAGTCCCTCCGAGGCACCTTCGATAAGTCCGGGAATATCCGCGGCGACAAAGCCTTTGCCATCGCCTACGGAAACAACGCCGAGCATCGGAGAGAGCGTTGTGAAATGATAATTTGCAATCTTCGGTCTTGCTGAGGAGATAACCGAAAGAAGCGTTGATTTGCCGACATTCGGCATGCCGACAAAACCGACATCGGCGAGCATTTTCAGCTCGAGCGTGACCTCGCGCTCCTCACCGGGCAGTCCGTTTTTGGCAAAACGCGGAGTCTGACGTGTGGGCGTCGCGAAATGCCTGTTGCCCCAGCCGCCTCTGCCTCCCTTTGCCGCGATGAATGGACCGCATCGGCTCATATCCTTGATAATCCTGCCGCTCTCGGCATCGCGTATCACCGTGCCCTCGGGAACGGGAATTATCAGATCGGGCGCGGTCGCTCCGTGAAATTTGCTTGCCTTGCCGTCGCCGCCGTTTGCCGCGACGAACTTTTTGCGGTTGCGGAAATCGAGCAGGGTATTTGTGCCCTCGTCGATAACGAAAACGATATTGCCGCCGTGACCGCCGTCGCCGCCGTCGGGACCGCCGTGGGAAACGTACTTTTCGCGGCGGAAGGAAATACAGCCGTTGCCGCCGTTTCCCGCCTTGATATATATTTTCACATGGTCATAAAAATCAGCCATTTTGTCACCTTCTATCTTTCTATACAAATGTATAACTTAAATATACGGATGTATATTTTACCATAAAATCTGCTTGCTGTCAAGACTTTTTCATCTTCCGAGCATAGAGAGAAGCTCTTCCTCGCTTATTATGCGCACGCCGAGGCTTTGCGCCTTTGTCAGCTTACTTCCCGCATCTTCTCCGGCGAGAACCATGCTTGTTTTAGCCGAAACGGATGAGGAAACCTTGCCGCCGTTTTCTTCTATGAGGCGCGATGCTTCATCGCGCTTCATCGTCGGCAGTGTGCCTGTCAGCACGAATGTCATACCCTCGAAGATATTGCCGCGCTTCTGCACCTCATATGTTGTTTTCACACCGCGGCTTTTCAGCTCGTCAACGAGGACGCGCGTCTGCGGATGCGCAAAGAAATTCACTATATAATGCGCCGAGATATCGCCGAAATCGTATATTGCCGATATTTGCTCCTCCGATGCGGAGAAGAGCAGCTCTATATCGGGAAAAGCTTCAGCAAGCGACCTTGCCGCCTTTTCGCCGACCTGCCTTATGCCGAGCGCATAGATGAGCTTATCCAGTCCTGCCGACTTGGAATGCTCTATCGCGACGATGAGATTTTCCGCGGACTTTTTGCCCATGCGGTCAAGTCTCTCGATTTCGCCTGCGGAAAGGGAATAGATATCGGCTACATTGTGAATAAGTCCGCTCGCGATAAGCAGTCTGACCACGGCAGGTCCCATGCCGTCGATATTCATCGCGTCGCGCGAGGCAAAATGCGTTATATGCCGCTCAAGCTGGGCGGGACAGCTTGCGTTTGTACAGCGCGTCGCCGCTTCGTCATCGCGGATGACAGGCTCGCCGCAGGAGGGGCAGTGCGTCGGCATCTCGTAGGGAACCTCGCTTCCGTTTCGCTTGGATTTATCGACGCAGATTATCTCGGGGATGATATCGCCCGCTTTCTGCAGCGTGATCGTATCGCCGATGCGTATATCCCTCTCTCGGATGAAATCTATATTATGCAGTGTCGCGCGGCTGACGACGGTGCCGGCAAGGCGCACCGGCTCAAGGCGGGCATTCGGCGTGAGCACGCCTGTCCTGCCGACCTGAATGATGATATCCGTCAGCTTTGTCTGCTTCTGCTCGGGCGGGAATTTATATGCTATTGCCCACTTCGGTGTGCTGATGTTTTCGCCGAGAAGCTTGCGCTCGGCGAGACTGTCCGCCTTTATCACAACACCGTCAATATCATAGGGCAGATTGTCTCTTGCCGCGCCGATTTCCTCTATGGCGGAGATTATCTCCTCTGCCGAAGAGGCGCGACGGATGCCGTCTATGATATGGAAGCCCTGACTTTTCAGATATTCAAGGCTCTCTATATGCGAGGAAAATTCTATGCCCTCTGCCGCCTGAACATTGAAAACGAAAATATCGAGCCTGCGCGACGCCGTCACCTTGGAATCAAGCTGACGGAGCGAGCCGGCGGCGGCGTTTCGCGGATTTGCAAATAGCTGTTCGCCCTCGGCTTCGCGCT
Source organism: uncultured Ruminococcus sp. (assembly GCA_905202255.1). Lineage (GTDB taxonomy): Bacteria > Bacillota > Clostridia > Oscillospirales > CAG-272 > Apopatosoma. The sequence goes on along the minus strand of CAJKRH010000038.1, from coordinate 12,114 downwards.
TTTCGTTGAGCGCGGCAAAAGCCTCGCGCGGCATATATACCTCGCCGCGAACCTCGAGATGAGGCAGAGCGTCTTTTGTTTTCATCGGGATGGTGCGCACTGTTTTGAGATTTTCGCTCACATTTTCGCCGACTGTGCCGTCGCCTCGCGTGGAGCCGAGCGAAAACCTGCCGTTTTCATACACGAGCGAAACGGAAAGCCCGTCTATCTTCGGCTCGACGGAAAAAACAGTGGCTTTGCCGAGCTTTTCGTTCGTTTTCGCCACGAAATCGCGCACTTCGTCGTATGAGAAAACATCGGCGAGACTGCCCATTTTCACGGCGTGAGTTACTTTCTCGAATTTATCGAGCGCCTTGCCGCCGACTCGCTTTGTGGGCGATGTGGGACTGTCAAATTCGGGATATTTCTCTTCGAGCGCGACAAGCTCATAGAAAAGCTTATCGTATTCATAATCTGAAATCTGCGGCGCATCCTCTACGTAATAAAGAAAAGAATGATGCGCGAGCAGCTCACGAAGCTCGTCTATGCGGCGTTTTGCCGCGTTTTTTTCGCTTTCCATAAGTTCCTCCGTGTGGGCAACCGAGCGGGTTTTTGTGTATTTTGTACGATTATAAACCCATTATATCATAAAAAACGCAGAAATGACAGATTTTTGCGAAAAATTATTGAATAAAATTTCTTATTATATTATAATTGATATATGTATTATATAAATAGGGAGAGGATTTTTCTTTGCTTAAGGTAAGAATAGACAGATTTGAGGAGGGCTTTGTCGTCTGTGAGGATGAGGAGCGCAATTTTTATGACCTGCGAAAATCGGATTTTTCGATTCCTCTGCATGAGGATGATATTCTGCTTATCGAGCTTGACGGAGGCAGGGTTGTCTCTGCGCAGTTTCTGCGTGAGGAAACGGAAGCGAAAAAAAGTGAAGTCCGTGCTCTCATGCAAAACCTGAGAAAAAACAAAACGAAATAAACCCGCCGAAGCGGACACGAGAAAGGAACTTTTTATGAAAACCAAAGCGGTAAGACTTTACGGAGTGGGAGATCTGCGCCTCGAGGAATTTGAGCTCCCGAAGATAAAGGACGACGAGATTCTCGCACATATTTTTTCGGACAGCATCTGCATGTCTACCTACAAGGCGGCTTGTCAGGGCGCGGCGCATAAGCGCGTTCCCGACGATGTGGCGGAAAATCCCGTTATAATCGGTCATGAATTTTGCGGAGAGATAGTTGAGATAGGTGAAAAATGGAGGGGCAGATACGAGGTCGGCGCACGGTTTGTAGTGCAGACGGCGCTCAATTACAAGGGCAGCCTTGCCGCTCCCGGATATTCCTACAAATATATAGGCGGCGCGGCGACATATGTTGTTATCCCGCATGAGGTCATGGAGATGGACTGCCTGCTCCCTTATAACGGCGAGGCGTATTTCTACGGCTCGCTCTCCGAGCCGATGTCGTGCATTGTCGGCGGCTATCATGCAAATTACCATACAAAGGCGGGAAGCTACAATCATGAGATGGGCATCCGCCGCGGCGGCAATATGGCTATACTTGCGGGTGCGGGACCTATGGGACTGGGCGCTGTCGATTATGCGATAAACTGCGACCGCCGCCCCGCGCTTGTAGTGGTGACGGATATAGATGCGGCAAGACTCTCGCGCGCCGAGCAGATTCTTTCTCCGGCGAAGGCGGAGGCAAACGGCGTGAAGCTCATGTATGTCAATACGGCGGGTATCCCCGATGCTACGGCATATCTGCGCTCGCTCACGGACGGCAAGGGCTATGACGATGTATTCGTCTATGCGCCTGTCGCGCCTGTTGTCGAGATGGGCGATGCACTGCTTGCAAAGGACGGCTGCCTGAACTTCTTCGCGGGACCGACAAATCCCGAATTTTCCGCGAAATTCAATTTCTATAATGTGCATTATGCCTCCACACATATCGTCGGCACAAGCGGCGGAAACAGCGCGGATATGCTCGAGTCGCTCGAGATGATGGCGGCGGGCAAGATAAATCCTGCGGCGATGATAACCCATGTCGGCGGGCTGGACAGTGTTGCCGAAACGACGCTGAACCTGCCGAAAATTCCCGGCGGCAAGAAGCTGACCTATACGAATATCTCAATGCCGATGACGGCTATCGCGGATTTTGAGAAGCTCGGCGAGAGTGACCCCATGTTCCGCGAGCTTGCCGCGATAGTAAAGAAGAACAACGGACTCTGGTGTCTCGAAGCGGAGAAATATCTGCTCGCAAACGCCAAGGCTATATAAAGGAGGAAGAGGGAATGGAAGCAATCAAGGCGCTGATCGAAATGTCGCACCGCTACGGCTCTGACCCCGAGTTTGTCCTCGCGGGCGGCGGCAATACCTCATATAAAACAGAAGATATGCTCTATGTCAAGGGCTCGGGCACAGCGCTCGCCACAATAAGCGAGAGCGGCTTTGTGAAAATGGACAGAAAAAAGCTCTCTGCCATGCTTGAAAAGAAATATTCCGAAAACGAAGCGGAGCGCGAGGCAGAGGTGCTTGCCGATATGATGGCGGCAAAGTGCGCAGGCGAGGAGGCAAAGCGTCCGAGCGTGGAAACGCTCCTGCATGACCTGCTCCCCTATAAATTCGTGCTTCATGTTCATCCCGCGCTTGTCAACGGCATTACCTGTGCGCGAGGCGGTGAGGCGGCTTGCAGACGGCTTTTCCCCGATGCCGTATGGGTCGGCTCCACAAAGCCCGGCTATATTCTCGCCGCGCTCTGCAAGGAAAAAACCGATGCCTATAAGGCTGAAAAGGGAAGTGCGCCGAAGCTCATTTTCCTCCAGAATCACGGAGTTTTCTTTGCCGCCGATACTGTAGACGAGATAGACCGCGCCGCCACCGGGGCGATGGCGAAGATAAAGGAAAATATAAAGCGTTTCCCCGACAGGAGCGAAGCGGAATATGACCGCACGGCGGCTCTGCGCCTTGCTCCCGAAATCCGTATGCTCTACGGCGAGGGCGGAAACGCAGTCGTGACATTCACGGTAAATAAGGATATACTCTCTTTTGCCGCTAGCAGAGAGGCTTTCGCTCCGATAGCGGGCGGCTTCTCTCCCGACCATATCGTTTACTGCAAGGCAGAGCCGCTTCTCGTGGAGGCGGGCGAAAACCTGCCGGAGCGCGTGGCGGAAGCCTTTGCTGCATACAAGGCGCAGTACGGCTATGCGCCGAAGATAATTTTCGTCTCGGGAGTCGGTATGTTCTCCTGCGGTAAAACGAAAAAGGAAGCTGACACGGCGGCGGCTGTCTTTGCCGATGCGATGAGCATCGCCGTATACAGCGAGAGCTTCGGCGGTGCGCTCCCGCTTGACGAGGAGCTGACGCGCTTCATCAAAAACTGGGAGGTAGAAAGCTACCGCGCAAAGGTTGCACTTTCGGGTGCAGCGGCAAAGCGCCTTTCCGAAAAGATTTCGATAGTCACGGGCGCGGCGCAGGGCTTCGGCAGAGGTATTGCCGAGGCTATGCTCGAGGAGGGCGCGTATGTCGCCATCGCCGATATGAATTACGAGGGCGCAAAGGCTTTTGCCGCCGAGGCATGTGAAAAATACGGCGCGGGCAGGGCTGTTGCCGTCTGTGCCAATGTTTCCGACGAGCAGTCTGTTTCCGATATGATAGACGCCTGCGTCTTTGCATACGGCGGACTTGATATATTCGTAAACAATGCGGGTATTGTGCGAGCAGGCGGGCTTGAGGAGATGACAAAGGCGAATTTCGAGCTTGTTACCGCCGTCAACTATACGGCATATTTCCTCTGCGCCAAGTATGCGAGCCGCCCGATGAAGATTCAGCGCGAATATGCACCCGCTTATCTCTCCGATATAATAGAGATAAATTCCAAATCGGGGCTTGCGGGAAGCAATAAGAATTTCGCCTATGCGGGAAGCAAATTCGGCGGGCTGGGACTGACGCAGAGCTTCGCGCTCGAGCTTGCGCCATACGGCATCAAGGTCAATGCGATATGCCCCGGAAATTATCTCGACGGACCGCTCTGGTCGGATCCCGTGCGCGGGCTTTTCGTCCAGTATCTGAATGCGGGCAAGGTTCCCGGTGCAAAGACCGTGGACGATGTTCGCCGCTACTACGAGAGCAAGGTGCCGCTGAACCGCGGTTGCCTGCCGAAAGATATCGCCCGCGCGCTCTTCTATATAGTCGAGCAGGAATATGAAACCGGTCAGGCACTGCCCGTCACAGGCGGACAGGAAATGCTGAAATGACGGGAGGGGGAGAATATAATGTTCAGAGAGGCACTTGAAAAAGAGCTCAACTCCCCGAATGTGGAAAACAGACTGGAGGCTCTTGCCAAGCTCCGCGCCCTCAGCATGACGGGCGCTATCCCCGAACCGAAAAAGACAGGCTTTGTAAACAACCATATACATACATCGTATTCGTTCTCGCCGTATTCGCCGACAAAGGCGGTATATATGGCATGGCAGAGCGGACTTGCCACGGCGGGCATCATGGACCATGATTCGCTCTCGGGAGCAAAGGAATTTATAGAGGCGGCGAGGATAGTTGACCTGCCTGTGACCGTCGGCATGGAATGCCGCGCATTCATGCAGAATACGGAGCTTTGTGGCAGAAGAATAAACAATCCCGACCAGAAATCCATTGCATATGTCGCAATCCACGGCATACCGCATCAGAATATCGAAACGCTCAATATATTCTTCCGCTACTATCGCATCAAGCGCAACGACCGCAACAGAAAAATGTGCGCGCGCATAACGGAACTCACCGCGCCATACGGAATTACGCTGAATTTTGAAAACGATGTTCTGCCGCTTTCCATGGCACATGAGGGCGGAAGCGTCACCGAGCGCCATATCCTCTATGCGCTGACAAAAAAAATCACGGCGCGCTGCAAAACGCCCGAAGAGGTACTCCGCTTTTTGATAAGCGAAATGGGAATAGATGTTTCCGAAAAGGTGAGAGGGCAGATTCTTGCGGCTGTGCCGGAATATTACGAATATGATATTCTCGGCGCGCTGAAGAGCAATCTTGTTGAGAAATTCTATGTCGATGCCTATGCGGAATGCCCCGATATCTACGAACTTGAAAAGGTTGTAAACGATGCCGGCGCGATACTCGCCTATGCTTATCTCGGCGATGTCGGCGACTCTGTCACGGGGGATAAGAAAACGCAGAAATTTGAGGATGATTATCTCGACAGCCTCTTCCGCGAAATAGCGCGTATCGGCTTCAATGCCGTCACATATATGCCGAGCCGCAATACGGAGAGTCAGCTCCGCAGGATAATGAATCTCTGTGAGAAATATAAGCTCTTCCAGATAAGCGGCGAGGATATAAATTCGCCGCGGCAGTCATTCCACTGTCAGGCTATGCAGAAAGATATGTTCCGCCATCTTGCAGACGCGGCTTATGCGCTGATAGGACATGAGAAATGCGCGACGGAGAATGCGGAAAATTCCATGTTTTCGCATGAAATACGTCACAGAATGCCCACTCTCGACGAGAGAATAGAATATTTTGCCTCGAAGGTAAGATGAGAAGGCGACGGTAAGAGTCGGAAACTCATGATATAAAGAAATCAGGGATCGTGCAGATCCCTGATTTCTTTATGATATTTGAAAATTTTCGTCGTCAGATTATACGCCTTTCTTTGCGCGCTCTATCTTTTCAGCCTCTGTGAAGTTGTAGTAAGGTGTTCTGCCCGGGATGGGGAGAATCTTCTGCGTGATAGCGTCTATGATGGTATCGGGCTGCGGGAAGAAGTATTTCTCAAGCTCATATGCGGGAGTGATCCAGTTTCTGGAGCCGACTACAACAGGCGGAGCATCGAGATAATCAAAGGCAAGCTCGGCTATATTGGAAGCCATATCGCGCATCACGGAGTTGCGCTCGCAGGCATCGCCGACGATGACAATCTTGCCGGTTTTCTTTACGGATTCGATGACGGGAGCATAATCAAAAGGAACTATCGAGCGGCTGTCGATAACCTCGGCGGAAATGCCGTATTTCTCTTCAAGCTGCTTTGCCGCATCGAGCGCACGGTAGAGAACCGCGCCTATCGTGAGTATTGTGATGTCCTTGCCCTCGCGCTTGATATCTGGCTCGCCTATCTTGATTTCGTATGCGCCCTCGGGAACGCCGCCCTTGTGGAATTCTTCACCGCGGTCATAAATTCTCTGGCTCTCGAAGAATATCACGGGGTCGGTGCCGTTGAGTGCGGAGGTCATGAGACCCTTTGCATCATAAGGCGTGGAGGGGAATACTACTTTCAGTCCCGGGATATGGGCTGTGAGTGCTGTCCAGTCCTGGCTGTGCTGTGCGCCGTATTTGGAACCGACGGAAACACGCAGGATTATCGGCATTTTGAGTATGCCGGCGCTCATCGCCTGCCATTTTGCAATCTGGTTGAAGATTTCGTCGCCCGCGCAACCGATGAAGTCCGCATACATCAGTTCCACTATAGCTCTGCCGCCGCACATTGCATAGCCGACAGCCGAGCCTACTATAGCCGCCTCGGAAATAGGCGCATTGAAGAATCTGTGATAGGGAATAGCCTCGGTCATCTTCTTGTAAACGCCGAAAGCACCGCCCCAGTCGCGGTTATCCTCGCCGTAAGCGATGAGCGTGGGATCTTCGTAGAATTTATCTATAATCGGCTCAAAGAGACCGTCGCAGATATTGTATCTCTTCATCTTGGAAACAGGCTTTCCCTCTGCATCAAATGCAAAGCGAACCTTACCTGCGATATCCTTTACACGCGGCACATCCTCTTTATTGGGAATGAGAACCTCTGGCTTTCTGTCATCGAGCTTCGGCTTCTCTTCATTGGAGAACATGATGGATTCGATGGCGTCGGGATGCTTATCGAGGTCCATTCTCGGGGAAACACTGTCGTCTATGGCAAGGCGGCAGATTTTTGTCATGCGGCGCACGATAGTGTCGTGAACGGCGTCAAGCTCCGCTTCCGTAGCTACGCCGCCGAGTATCAGCTTCTCTCTGTAAGCCTTTATCGGGTCGGCGTTCTTCCATGCCTCGATTTCCTCGGGAGTTCTGTATGTGGAGGAGTCGGAGGGGGAATGTCCCGATACGCGGTAGGTTACCACCTCAAGCAGAGCCGGACCCTTGCCGCGCACGAGCAGCTCTTTCTTTCTTGCAAAAGCGTCAATCACTGCGAGCGGGTCATAGCCGTTTACTCTCTCGGCGTGCATCTGCTCGGGGTTGACGCCCGCGCCTATTCTTGCCGCCATCTGCCATGCCATTGTTTCGCCTGCGGTCTGACCGCCCATGCCGTAATGGTTATTGAATACATTGAAGAGAATCGGCAGACCCTCTCCGCTTCCGTTATCCCAGAGCTTCTTTATCTGGTCCATGGCGGACATATTGAGTGCCTCCAGAACAGGACCTCTGCCCATGGCGCCGTCGCCGCAGTTGGCAACGATTATGCCCTTCTTTCTGTTGCTTCTCTTATAGAGAGCCGCGCCGAGAGCGATGGGTGCACTGCCGCCTACTATGGCATTATTCGGGAAGATGCCGAAAGGAATAAAGAATGCGTGCATCGAGCCGCCCAGACCTTTATTGAAGCCTGTCGTTCTCGCAAAAACCTCTGCGAGCGCACCGTAGAGCAGGAAGTCGATTGCAAGCTCCTTTGTATTGCCCTTTACTTCCTCTTTGCCCTCTACTACCTTGAGCGTTTCGCCGCCGAGGAAGTTTTTCATCACGTCGTAAAGCTCGGCATCGGAGAGCTTGTTTATTGCGGAGAGACCCTTTGCGAGGATTTCACCGTGGCTTCTGTGCGAGCCGAAGGTGAAGTCGTCTATATCGAGGCAGTATGCTTCGCCGACAGCGGAAGCTTCCTGACCGATGGAAAGATGCGCGGGACCGGGATTTGTATATTCAACGCCGTTGTAAACGCTCTTTGTCTTTATCTCGTTGAGCATCGTCTCAAATTCGCGGATTATCGCCATGTCGCGATAGATGCGGACGAGATCATCCTTGGAATATATTCTTCTCTCGTCTTCGAGAGAAAGGCTGTACTGACAAACGGGGATATCCTCAAAATGGATATATCCTGCTTCAAAAACTTTTCTGGGGTCTACATATTGACTCTTAGGCATGGTAAATCTCACTTTCCCGACGGGTTTTTCTTGAAACGGTGACCGCCGAATCCGTAATTTTTTATGTTTTATGTAAATTTGTTTTCGCTTAAATCATGAACATCGCTTCGCGGATAACCTCGCATACCGTGGGATGCGGGAATACAAGCTTCTTCACATCGTCCGCGCGCATTTCCTTTTCCACCATCATGGCGGCGCCGTAGATTATCTCCGAGGCATAGCTTCCTATCATGTGAACTCCGAGCACGGTTCCGTGCTCCTTATCCGTGATTATCTTGACTATGCCGTCGCCGTGCTCGTTTTCGGCGATATATCTGCCGCTGTATTTGAGCGTGACGGAGGTGGTTTTTGCATTGAGTCCCTTTGCGGCGATGCTTTCGCTTGTTTCGCCGACGCTTGCCACCTCGGGATTTGTATATATGACGGAGGGAATGGAGAGATAATTGACTCTCTCTCTTGCGCCGAGCATATTGGCTACGGCGACCTCGCCCTCGCGATATGCCGTGTGTGCGAGCATGGACTTGCCGTTTACATCGCCTGCCGCCCATATGCCGGGGATATTTGTCTTGCAGTATTCGTCGGTGACAACGGCACCGCGCTCTGTCTGAACGCCTACCGTCTCAAGTCCGATATCGGCTGTATTTGCGCGCCTGCCGATGGAAACAAGAACTTTATCCGCCGAAACCTCGCACTGCTTGCCGTCCAGCTCGTATGCAACCTTGCCGGCGTAAACTCCCGTAACCTTGGCGCCGAGCAGAAATTCCACGCCCTTTGCCTTATAATTGCGGAGGAGAATCTTCGAGATTTCGCTGTCGGTGGGTCCCGCTATATGGTCGAGCATTTCGATAACGGTGACTTTTGTGCCGATGGAATTGAAATACGAAGCCATCTCAAGCCCGATTACACCGCCGCCTATGACTGCGAGGGAAGCGGGTGCTTCTTTCATATCGAGTATCTCGCGGTTTGTCATGGCAAAGCCGGATGCCACGGCTTCGCGAAGCCCGGGTATCGGCGGAACGAAAGCATATGAGCCTGTACAGATGAGAAGTTTTGCGCCCTCGTAGCGCTTTCCTGCCGCCTCTACGGCAAAACCGCCGTCGATTTTGCCCGCTATCTTTCCGTATTCGGAAACAACCTCCACGCCCGCCTTTTTCAGCTTCATCTGAATGCCCGAAACGAGCGTTTTTACAACTTTATCTTTTCTTGCCACCACAAACGAGTGGTCTATGGAGGCGTTTTCGGTCTTTACGCCGTAGTCTGCGCCGTGCTTTGCATAGTCGAAAATTTTTGCGCTGTAGAGCAGGGTTTTGGTCGGAACGCAACCCTCGTTGAGGCAGACGCCGCCGAGCGCGCGACCCTCGAGGACGAGCGTTTTCATTCCGCTGTGTGCGGCTCTCTCCGCCGCATTATATCCGGCAGGTCCCCCGCCGAGTACAATCAAATCGTACATTGCTATTTCCTTTTCTCAACGGCTTTTATATTTTACGGCATTGCGCTCCCGCCGTTGTGGGGGCTTTGCCGCGCCGTTTTATTTTGCGAGGAGGAGATTAAAGTTTTCGAGATTTGTGCAGAGCTCGCGCAAAAATCTTGCCGCAGGCGCGCCGTCGAGTGCTCTGTGGTCAAATGTGAGCGAGAGCGGTATGCATGGATAGAAAACGGGTGCGCCGCCTACTTCCTTTACGCGCTTTGTCAGCGAGCAGACGCCGAGTATGCCGGTCTGCGGCGGATTTATCACGGGAGTAAAGCTTTCCACGCCCATCGCGCCGAGATTGCTTACGGTGAACGATGCGCCCTTCAGCTTATCGGGGCTTATCGTGCCGCTCTGAGCTTCGGTTATCACTGCCTTTGAGGCTTTAGCCAGCTCGGAAAGAGTGAGCTTCTCCGCGCATGCGACTGTGGGAACCATGAGACCGCGCTCCGTATCGACGGCTATGCCGAGATTTACATTATGGAAGAAGCGCATATTCTCGCCGAGGAAATGAGCATTGAGGCTCTTGTGTGCGGGGAGCGTTTTCGCAACGGCGAAGAGAATCATATCGTTTATCGTGATGTTGCCCATGCCCATAGCTTCGCCGTTTGCCTTCATAGCGGCGCGGAAAGCCATGATCTGAGTGGCATCAAATGATGCATTGAGCGTGAGCTGAGCGCATTCCTGAAGCGAAGCCTGCATCGAGCGGGCGATTACCTTGCGTATCTGCGGGAGCTTGACATCCTCGTATTCCGCCTCGGGTGCGGCTGCGGAAACTGCGGTAACCGCAGCTGCCGCGGGAGCTGCTGCGCTTGCGGGTGCTTCCGTCGTCTTTACCTCCTCGGTAAATCTGCCGGCGAGGAAGTCCTCTACTTTTGCGGTGGGCACAGTGTAGCCCGCGTCAAGCGCGGCGACTACATCGCGTTCTATTATTCTGCCGTTCGGTCCCGTTGCGCCGGCGTGGGAAAGGTCGGCGCCTGTTTTCAGCGCGAGATTTCTTGCCCTCGGGGAGATTTTTACTCTCTCGCCCTCGGCTCTTACGGGAATATCGACCTCGGCGGGCTTTGTCTCTGCCGCTTCGACTTTTACTTCGGATTTTTCATCTGCCTTTGATTCCGGTGCGGCTTTCGCCTCATCTGCTATCGTTTCGCCTTCGTTTCCGATATAGCAGACCGTTTCGAGGCAGGGAACATCATCGCCCTCACCGAAAAGCACCTTCAGAAGAGTACCCTCCACCTCGGATTTCTCATCAAAAGCCGATTTGTCGGTTTCGTAGGAGAAGAGCACATCGCCTGCGGCAACCTTGTCGCCGACCTTTTTGTGCCAAGAGGTGATGATACAGCTTTCTACACTTTGCCCCTGGCGGGGCATGATTACGGCATTTGCCATATTATTACTCCATTCCCGACGGGTTTTCCGCCGTATTGTTTTTATTTTGCAATTATTATTTTGACATTGTTTTTCTCAAGCTGATCGCGAAAATCGCGCGGCAGCTCGTCGTCTGTTATCAGCACATCGATATCCTCCGCATGGCAGAAGGTATACGGCAGGCTTTTGCCGAGCTTCGTGCTGTCCATGAGGACAATTTTCCGCATTGCCTTTGCGAGAATGAATTTCTTCATTTCGCATTCCGAATAGTTTCCGCAGGTGAATCCGCCGGAAACGGAAACGCAGGAGGGAACCATGAAGGCAATGTCGATATTTATCTCGGAGACAAACCGCAGAGCTTCCATTCCCGAAACGGAAAAATTATCGTGATTTATCATGCCGCCGACGAGATTGACGATGTTCTTTCTGTTTTTCGCCAGCTCTATGGCGACATGCGGACCTGTTGTGGTAAAGATGATATGCTGATCCGGAACGACCGAGGCAAGTGCAAGCGCAGTTGTTCCCGAATCTATGAAAATAGAGCGGTTCGGCTCTATGAAAGTGAGAGCCGCGAGAGCGATGCGCGCCTTTTCCTCGGTACATTCGTGCAGGCGCTTTCCGAATTCGTCCTCCATCGATGATGTGATGAACTTCATCGAGCGCGCGCCGCCGCGAACCTTTATCAGCTCGCCTCTGCTCTCGAGATAAGCGATATCGCGGCGCAGAGTCATGCTTGTAACCTCGGGAAACTTCGCTTCCAGCTCATGCAGGGAGACAAAGGGTTTCTCAGTGAGAATATCCTTTATCTGCTCCTTTCTGTCCTTTGGCATTTTTTCACCGTCCTTATAACCAAAAATCAATCATGTTAATTATATCATATATTACTGTTAAAAGTCAACATTTTGATGTTAAAACCGAAGAATTGTTGCCAAAAATTTGACTTGAAATATTTGTATATTTTGCCTTGATTTTCTCCGTTTGTCACAAATGCAACGCGTGATTTTTGTGGATGATGCCGCAAAAACGGGCAAAGCGGGGCTTTCAGTCGGAGCGTCGAAAAACTCTAAATTCAGAAATTAGTTTTGCTAATGTACAGAATCGACCAAAAAGAAAGCCTTCCCCAGTGGGGAATTGACCGATTTGCGAAGCAAACGCGGTCG
>CAJKRH010000037.1 GCA_905202255.1 uncultured Ruminococcus sp. | reverse complement strand
GGGATTGACACATATGCGAAGCATGTGTGTCGGCGTCGCCGAGACGGGAGTCAATTCCTTCCTCTTTTTGTCCTTTTCGTTCTTTTCGGACAAGCGAAAAGAACACTGTAAAGAAAGTATCTTCAAGTTTCTTGCGGGTCGCCGATGGAATTAAGCAATGCACACATCCACAAAATCAAAAATCGGCTTCGTTTCCGAAGCCGATTTTCTTTTCATCTTAATTCTCATACGAGAGCGGTATGCCGTAGATCTCTTCATACTTGCTCTTGCACAGCTCAAAATTGCGCGTGCGCATATTCTCCGCGTTGACACGCACAGAGAGCGCAGGATCGGGATAGAGCGGCGGCATTACATGGATAGTATAGTAATATTCCGTAAAGCCGAGCTTGCTTTTCTTGCCGCTGTCCGTGAGCGTGACAAAGCAAGGAACAACAGGTACGCCGTTTTTCGCCGCATAATGATATGCGCCTATCCTGTATGGGCGTGGCTTTTTGTAGTTCCACCACATCGCCTGCTCGGGATAAATGAGTATGAAAGCATCATCTTTCAGCAGCTTTTCTATCGCCGTGCCGAGCTTGTTCATCGTGTGCATATTGCTGCTCACAGGAAGCGTATCCGCATATTTCAGGAGATAACCGATGATCCCTTTCATGCGGAAATTGCCCTCGCGCACAAGCTTATAGAAGCGATGCCTGCCGCGCACTTTCTTTGCGGCTGTACGAACTGCAACATTTTCCGTCTGCGCGAAGTGATTGCTCGTGAACATCGCGCCTCCGCGAAGCCCGCGCAGATTTTCTTCGCCTTCAACCTTGATTCTGAATATTTTCCTTACGAAAAACGAGGCAACAACCTCCATTATCCGCGCGAAAAATACTTTAATTTTTGTCCCTGTCTTTTCATGCAGATAATCCACCTCATCGGGCATTATCACCTGCACAGGCGGGTCGTTTTCCACATCGCAGAAAAATTTCTCGCCGCCCTCTGCTTCATATTCCGCTATTTTTTCGAGAACGGCAAGGCGCGCCTCTCTTGCCTCAGCAAGCGACGAGTTCTCCTGCTCCCTCTTCTTCTCCGTCTTCATCTTCGCAAAGCACCCTTCTGAAATTATTTTCGTCGTTGATTATCACAGTCACCTGAGCGCAGAGATTTTCTCCGCCGGCTTTGTCTATCGCCATTTTTTCTTCTCCGTATGCCGCCTTGCCTGCCTTTATTTCAGCTTCAAAGGGCGTTCCCTCACAATATTTCCAGAAATATGCGTCATAGGGAACATTGTCATAATACCACGGCTTGTTAAACATATTATAATGAATCAGACTCGGCACACCCGGATAATTTTCATTCAGCGACATTTTATCCCAGCCCTCATCAAGATAGAGCACCTTATCGCGGCAGATGACATTCAGATAGTCCTGATCGGGGCAGACTGTGTTGAAATGATATCTGTTCAGAAGATAAAGGAATCTGCCCTCGACATCATATTCACGCATGCCGTGCAAATTCATGAGCAGCACACCGGAATTGAAATATCTGTCGTATCTTATGCCGAGTCCCAGCTCCGCATAGTCACGGAAAAGCTGTGTGCTTGCTATAATCGCATCCGGAACGACGCCGAGCAGATTGCCTCCGAGCTCTGTATCAAAAAGCTTTGCAATATCATCATTGAGAACGATATCGGCATCTATATATATCGCCTTGTCAAATTCGGGGAACATTTTCGCGATGAAAATGCGGTAATATATCGAAGGAGTATAATAATCACGAAGGCGCATCTTGCCGAGGATGGAAGCCATCTTTTCTGTCACGGAAACAAATTCGGCTTTAACATTTTCAGTTGCCATTGCTGTTATTTTAGCCGCCATTTCAGCATTCACGCTGTCGCAGAGAATGTAAATATGATATTTTCTCTCATTGTCGGCATGAAGTATCAGTGATTTCAGTGCTACTGCGAGATACGGCAGATAGTTGTCATCACAGGCGAAAAATATCGGTATCTCGCCGCGGTGAAGTTCCTTTTCATAAATAAGTTTCATTTTCTTGTATTCCTCCAGAATATCATCGTATTTTTTTGTGAGAACGGTCTGCACCGCCTCGGTTTGCCAAGGCTTGATATTTCTCGTATGGAAATAAGGAAGCCAGAGTATCGTTTTTGAAAAATGCTGTATCACTGTGTCATCGCGAAAATGCTTCTGCTCATTATATTTCGCGGGAAGAAGCAATTTCTTTTTCACGAGCCTGTTCAGCGCGGTCTGGTCGGGCAGGAATATCTTTTTCTTCGCACATGCGGCAACAGCACGGCGGAAAAGTCCGCTTTCTCTGATGCTTTTCATATTCAGCAAAAGCACACCCGCATTAAAATAATTATGCCCGAGAAAATGATGCCCGTAATAATCAAGCGCCGCGGCAAGCTCGTATTCCGAGATATCCGCAGAGTAAAGCTCCGAGAGGTCGTCCGCTATCAGTGTATCAGTATCGAGATAGAGTATCTTTTCGGGAATCCCGGGGATAATATCGGCAAAAAGCCGCAGAAATGTATATGGTGTATATCCCGTCTCGCCGTTGGGCGAATCGGACATTTCTTTTTTATAATAATCTCCGGCGTCTATGAGAAAAACACGGCTTTCGTCATTTGCCTTTCGATATATCGCTTCGAGAAAAACGCGGTCGGCTTCCGTTATCGGTGTAAAACGCGGATTTTTCTCCGTATAATCCATAGTCAGGATATAGACATTTGCAGCGTTCTTATTGTGCTTTATATAAGACAGTGCGCCTATGATAAGCCCGTCAAAAACGCCCGAATTTCCGGCATAGAGTAGGTTTATCATTTATATTCCTCCTTTTTGATATATGCTATAGGCGAATATGTGCTTTTTTCCGAGCGCAGGCAAAGCGTTTCATAAGCCTTGTCGCGAAGATACTTTGCCTTTGCTCTCGCATCGTCGCCCTCGGCATAGAAGGGTCCGTCTATATAAACGGTAACGCGCGGTGTCGTGCCGTGCTTTTTCTTCTGAAAAGTCGTCGTGGAAACGAATATCGGCACATCGTATTTCACGGGATAGCGGAAGGCGGAATCGGAAAATTTACGGATACCGGTATAGTATGGCCATATATGTGCCTCGGGATAAACCGTCACGCAGGCGTGCTCGAGCAGACGCTTTTCAACGGCATTCATAAAAGCACGATATGCCTGAAAATCCGTAGGTATCGGAATGGCACCGCACATCATGATGAAATTTTTCGTGCCGGGTGTCGAAACATTGTCGGCATTGACTATCACATAGTTTTTCTTCGGAAAGGTCGTTATATTCGGGATAAAAGCGTCGCCTGCCATCAATGTGTGATTGGAATACATCATGCAGCCCGATTTGAATTTGCGAAGCTTCTCTCTGCCGACTGTTTTCAGTGAAAATTTCAGTTTGCAGTAGATGAAAGCAAAAGGCGTCATGATGATGCGATATACGATGAAAGCGGCAATGCGCCAGAAGATATTTTTGTGCAGAAATTTGAAGCGCTTGTCTATAGCTATCGTCTTTTTTGTAATGCCCGAAAATTCCTCGTCATCACGGCTGTAATATATAATTTTCTCTTTTGCCATGGCATACGCTCCTTTGCGTTTTTTGCTTACGGTCTGATTATAAACTATGAGGAAAATTTTTGCAAGACATTTCCGTGAAATGGTACTCTATACCTTTGCGCGCACGCCACTCTACCCGTAGAATCGCCCTCTACTCACAGTAGAGTACTTGCGCCGCAAGGGTTTTAGGGAATTAGTACATACGCGAAGCGTGTGTCGGCGTCGCCGAGACAGGGGGATTAACACATATGCGGAGCATGTGTGTTGGCGTCGCCGAGACGGGAGTCAAAGCTTTCCTCTTTTTGTCCTTTTCGTTCTTTTCGGACAAGCGAAAAGAACTCTGAAAGATAAGTATCATAAAGTAACTTTGTGTTTATCGCGCTTTTCACTGACGAAAAGTACCAAAAGTCAGCAAGGAGGACTCACGCCGTCCTTTGTGACTGCATACTACCCACGCGTGCGAACATATCACACGAAAAAGCCGAGCAGATTCGTGCACGCATTGCCTGCACGCCCGCCCAAACAGGAGTCAATGCTTTCGTTTTTGCACAAATATGCAAAAGTCCACTCAACATTCGCATTATCGGCGTAAACATCATCACAGATGTCAATAATCACATAAAAAGGAGGTGCATATATGAATATACTCATGGTCACGATGGGCATGGGCATAGGCGGCGCGGAAACGCACATTATAGAGCTCTGCCGTGCCCTTACTTCACGCGGCGTTCCCGTGAGCGTTGCCTCTGCCGGCGGTGAGCTTGTCATGGCGCTCAAAGAGAGCGGTGCGCACCATATATATGCGCCTCTCGATAAAAAAGATCCCCTATCGATGATGCGCTCTTCTGCCATACTTTCGCGCGAAATAAAGCGGAACAAATACGATATAGTTCATGCCCATGCGCGCATTCCCGCATTTATCTGCGGCGTTTTGCAGAGGCGGCTCGGCTTCCACTTTGTCACGAGCGCACATTATGATTTCCGAGTGAACGGCGCTCTGCGCAAAATGACAGACTGGGGCGAGCATACCTTTGCCGTTTCCGATGACCTGCGTCGTTATCTGCTGCGCGAATACGGCACATGCGGCGATAATGTCACCGTCACGGTAAACGGAATAGATACCGAACATTTTTCTCCCGCAGCGGCGGAAAATATCCGCCTGTCGCTCGGACTTCGCGATGGGGAAAAGATGATTCTCCATGTCAGCCGACTTGAAGATTACAGCTCGCTTTTTGCCGAGAAGCTCATTTCGGCTATGCCCGAGATAAACGCGACCACGGCGGCAAAAGCCGTGATAATCGGCGGCGGAGAAAAGCTCGATGAGCTGAGAGCGGAGGCGGAGCGGATAAATTCGGCACTCGGCAGGGAAGCAGTGCTGCTGCTCGGTGCGCTTTCGGATGTGCGCGATTATATCCGCGCCTGCGATGTTTTCGCTTCTCCCTCGCGTGCGGCACTTGAAGCCATGGCGTGTGGAAAACCCGTTATAGTCGGCGGCTCGCAGGGCTATATCGGCATTTTCGATGAAAACGCGATATCGCGCGCCGTTTCGACAAACTTCTGCTGTCGCGGTGAGCCGCTTGTTCAGTCGGATGTGCTCGCACGCGATATCTGCCGCCTGCTCACCTCGGACAGCGCGTATCTTGCCGCGCTCGGCGAATACAATCGCCGCTTTATCCTTGAAAATTATTCCGCCGCGCGCATGGCGGACGACCATATGGCGGTCTATGGCAGGCTTGCTCCCGTGAAAACGCGATGCAGGGAATACGACGCGCTGATATGCGGATATTTCGGCTATGGAAACATGGGTGATGAAGCGGTGCTCGGCGGACTGATACGGGGGCTTCGCGAGCGAAAGTCCGATATCCGCCTATGCGTGATGACGGCTTCTCCCGGAAAAACCGCACGCGCTTTCTGCGTAGATACAGTATACCGCTTCGACATGGCGGGCGTTCGCGCCGCGATGAAGAAGAGCCGTCTGCTTATTTTCGGCGGAGGCAACCTTCTTCAGGACAGCACGAGCAACGCTTCGCTTCGCTATTATCTCTATATTCTGCGCTCGGCAAAGTCCTGCGGCATGAAAACCGCCGTGTATTCAAACGGAATAGGTCCCGTGCTCGAGGCGGCAAATCTCGAGCACATAGCGGCGGCGCTTTCCGCCTGCGACAGCGTTTCAATGCGTGAAAATCGCTCCTTTGAGCTGGCAAAATCGCTTTGCCCGCAGAATAAAAACATCCGCCTGACCTTTGACCCCGTGCTCCTGCGCGAGTCGGACGGTAAAAACGATATTGCCGGGACACTCGGGCTTGAAAAGGGAAAATATTTTGTCATTTCTCCGCGCGAGATAGACCGCTTTTCCATGAAGAAGCTTGCGGATGCGGCAAATATCATCGCGAAAAAATACGGGCTTCGCCCCGTGCTTATCGCCATGCAGAGAGATGAGGACTTGCCTGTCTGCCGTGCGCTCGCGGGAGATATTACGGACAGTCTCGTCGCGACGGAAAATACGGATTTGCAGGGCGTGCTTGCACTTCTTGCCGATGCCGCTTTTCTTATCTCGTCGCGCCTGCATACGCTTATCTGTGCCACCTCGGCGGTTTGCCCGATGATGGCTTATTCCGAGGATGTGAAGTTACGCTCTTATCTCGAATATTCCGGCATTGCGGAGATAGCGGGCATATCGCCTTCAGCCGATATCAAGAGCACGCCGCAGGAGATAGGCGATATCGCCGATGCGGTGATTTCCCACGGCGCGCAGATAAGAACCCATATCAGCGCAAGCCTGCCGACATGGAGGGCGCTCGCAGAGTACGAATTTTCAGAGATAATCAAACTTATACGGTAGTATAAATTGCATTTTCATAAATTACACATCTGTATAAAACAAATTCCCGCCTTTCGGAAGCCAATGCGGCTCTCGGAGGCGGGATTTTTTTGTCTCTTTGCTTTAGTCGAAAGACGGGTTGAAAGCGTAGAAGTTCTTTGAATTAAGATTATCCTGCGTTATGCGCAGAGCATCGCCGAAGCGCTGATAATGCACTATTTCGCGCTCGCGCAGATATTTTATCGGGTCGCGCACATCGGGGTCATCCACGAGACGGAGGATGTTGTCATATGTTACGCGGGCTTTTTGCTCAGCGGCGAGGTCCTCATTCAGGTCGGCGATGGTATCGCCCTTTACCCCGATATATTTCATATCGAAAGGCACGCCCGATGCCGCCTGCGGATAAACGCCCACGGTATGGTCTACGAAATATGCGTCGAAGCCCGCTTTCTTTATTTCATCTATCGAGAGTCCGAGCGTGAGCTGATATATCATAGCCGAAATCATTTCGAGATGGGCGAGCTCTTCCGTGCCGACATCGGTGAGTATGCCGATTACCTCATTATACGGCATGGTATAGCGCTGATTGAGATATCGCATTGAGGCGCCGAGCTCTCCGTCGGGTCCGCCGAGCTGGCTTATGATTATCTTCGCATAATTTGCATTCGGATTTTTTATTTTAACGGGATATTGCAGTTTTTTATCGTATATCCACATATATCAGTTGCCCTCCTTTTCCCATGGCCAAGGTCTGTTTATCCAGTTCCAGTTGCCGGCATCGTTATTTCCGTAAATCGTGAGTGTGCCGTATTTCTGCTCATATTCCGTTCGCAGTGCCGCCGCGGCATCACGGTGCTTCTGGTAATAGGCAAGTGCCTTTTTGTTTTTCGGGTGTCCGTCGAGATACAGCACCGTTTCATAAACGGCAAAATCCTCTGCCTGTATGCGGCGGAGCAGTCTTTCTCTTTCGTTCATTTAAAAGCCCCTCCTTGCAGCATAGAAAGGTTTATCCAGCTCGCGGAAAAGCGTGCCTTTCGTGAGAGCCTCATCTGGTTCATACAGTTCGCGGAACTGCTGGCAGGGCGAATATACCATGGCAAGGCTTCTTCCTGCGAGGCAGTTTTCGCTTTCCTCTTCATAATTTTCATCGGGCATTGCCGCCGTGGGAACAGCTGCGCGAGACATTCTGTTCTGAAATTCTATCAGGCGGCGTGCCGCGTTTCTTTGATAATCCACAAAAATTTCTCCTTATATTCTGATTTTAAAAAGAGCATAACGCGCTTTGTTTTCATTTTATGCGTGTGTGAAAAATATGTCAAAATAAATCGAGTCGCTTGACAAAAGGCTTTTATAATGATATGATAAAAGCACAGAATTTTTGCGGAGTTACATATGAAAAAAATGATTTTGCGATGGGCATGCTTCTTTTTGACGCTTTGCACCATGGCTATGATATTTTATTTTTCCTCGGAAAACGGGGAAGAGTCGGGCGCGGCATCCGAGGGCGTGACGGCTTTTCTCGTGCGCCTCTTCTCGGGCAAGGAGATGAGCGAGCTCTCAGAAAAGGCACTTGCCACGATTTCGCTTGTCATAAGAAAACTGGCGCATTTCTCGGAATTTTTCCTGCTCGGCATGTTCTCCGGAGGATTTATACGCTCGTATAAGATGAAAAAATGGCTTCATTTTGCCGCTCCGTCGGCTTTTTGCCTTGCATATGCCGCCTTTGACGAGTGCCATCAGCTTTTTGTCTCGGGCAGATGCGGAAGTGTCCGCGATGTGATGATAGATTTCTCGGGTTCGCTTGCGGCAGGGCTTGTGCTGATGCTCATCGCCCATATAATAAAAAAGAAGAATACAAGCAAAGCCGAGGGCACATGATGCTCTCGGTAAATTTTTAAAAAAGCGGATTTATTTGCGGAAAAGTACCAACCTTTTTGTAAACCCGTGTCTGTATGGGTGAAAGCTTTCAATCGAGGTGCAAACAAGTGAAAAGACATGATGCCGAAAAAATCATAACGGAATATCTGAAGCCTGTCTTCGGTTTCGCGCTGAGGCGGTGCAAAAATCCGCATGATGCCGAAGACCTTTCGCAGGAGATAATCCTGCGTGCTTACCGCGCACTTCTTTGCAGAGACGATATCGACGACCATGCAAAATTCATATGGACTGTGGCGCACAATGCGCTCTGCAACTATTACCGCGACGGCGAAAAGAGCATAATCGGCATACCGATTGACGATGTGGCGGAGCTTATCGCAGATGAGGACACGCTCTTCGACGATGCGGAAGACTCGGATGCGCTTTGCCGCCTGCAAAGCGAGATAGCTTATCTTTCGAAGCTGCAGCGGAGAATAGTGATAGCTTATTATTTTGAAAACCGCAGGCAGGCGGATATCGCAAGGCTGCTGAATATTCCTGTGGGCACTGTCAAATGGCATTTGTTTGAAGCCAAAAAAGAACTGAAACGAGGTATGGATACTATGAGAAAGACAAGCGAACTTAAATTCAATCCGATAAAATTTCAGGCGTTCGGCATAAACGGCTCTGCGGGAACAAAGGATCTGAGCGACATTGTCCGCTCGCCGCTTGTGCAGAATATCTGCTACTGCGTGAGAAACGAAGCGAAAACGACAGCGGAGATAGCGGATGCGCTCGGCGTTTCGCCCGTATATATTGAGGGCGAGGTCGATTTTCTTGCAGAGTACGGCTTTTTAAAGGAGCAGAAAGGGAAATATATAGCCGATTTCATCATCGGCGAGCCGAGCGCCGCACTTCTTACAATGAAAGACAAAATGTATAAAAAGACGGCGGCTTTATTTGCGGGCGAGCTCTGTGACGAGCTGACGCGCGGCGACATTCTTGATGACGACGGCATTTCGTGCGGTATGACGGGCGCATATTCAGCCGATGGGAAGCCTTTGCGCGACAAAAACTTTATTCTCTGGTCACTTATTCCGTACATTGCCGCATGGTCGGGTGAAAAAACGGCGGATGAGAGCATTTCATTTGAAGAAGTGGCGACAATCCGCCCCGACGGTGGGAAGAATATCTGCCATGCGGATATCGCGGATGAAAATATGGTGCTTCCCGATGACTATGTTTATATGAAAAACTGGTGCGGACCGATGTGGAGCCACTATGGCAAAAATATTCTCTGGCAGATAAACAGCGAGTGGTCGGAGCGGGGAAATGACTTAATATCTTATTCGGACAATGCCAAGCGAGTCATTTCCATGTATGAGCGCGGGGAGGAAAATCCCCTCTCGGCAGACGATATGGCATGGCTTTCCGAGCTCGGCTATATCAGAACGCAGAGAGCCGACGACGGGCAGATTACGGGCACATGGCAGATAGTGGTGCTGAAGAACAAAGAGATAAAGGAAAAACTCCTCGCAATCGGCGACAGGCTGAAAGAGAAGTATAAGGCGGAATTTGATGCCGCAAAGGCGCCGTATATCGAGGCTGTACTCGCGGGCACTCCCGCACATCTGAGAAAAACGGCGGAATACGAACTGCAGTTTATCTTTGGTTCCGACGGATGGTTTCTGCTTCATTGCATCGTGGCACTGCTCGATGCGGGCAAACTCAGGCTGCCGAAAGAAGAGCAGAGAAAAGCACTCATGACACTGATATTCCCGAAATAAAACAAAGCCGAGGGCGCGTGACGCTCTCGGCTTGATTTTATCTTATTTACCTGTTATTTTTTCAGCGTGTATACGGTGCTGTTGCTCGGGACAGCAATTTCACCTCTCTGCGAGGAAATCCTCTACCTCGCTCACGGCGGGAACGGACGGAGCGGCGCCCTTTCTCGAAACGGCGATGGCGGAAGCCGCAGCCGCTCTTTTCAGCGCCTCGGCGGGAGTTCTGCCCTCTGCGAGTGCCGTCACAAAATATCCCGTGAAAGTATCGCCTGCCGCTGTGGTGTCGACAGCCTTTACCTTGAAAATGCTCTGTGCTGTGCGATCTTTTCCGTCGTCGTATACGCTTCCGTTTTCGCCGAGAGTGAGCACGACTTTCATGCGGGGATATTTCGCTCTTATCGCGTCGAGTATCTCGCCTGATTCGGTTTTGCCGCTTATCGCCGCGCCTTCGACCTCATTGAGAAGTATATATGAAATCTTATTGTAATCGATGCTTTTCAGCTTGTCATCGAAAGGTGAGGGATTGAGGAATATCACCATCCCCTTTGCGTATGCCTTGCCGATGATTTCGGCGAGCATATTGACTTCGTTCTGCAGAATCAGGTAGTCGCCTGCGGAAAATTCGGCGAGCGTTGCGTCTATCTGCGCGGAGGTTATCTGCTGATTTGCGCCGCCGAAGAGAATGATGCAGTTATTGCCCTTTTCGTTTACCTGAATTATCGCATGACCTGTCGGCACGCCGACTTCTTTTGTCAGATGCGTGTCAACGCCCGCGCTCTCGAGCATATCGCGGAGCATGCCGCCCTCCGCACCTATATTTCCCGCGTGGAAAACATTGCCTCCCGCTTTTGCCAAGGCAACGGACTGGTTGAGTCCCTTGCCGCCGCAGAATGTATCGCGGGAAGAAGAAGATATCGTTTCCCCCGCCATGACAAAATGCTCTACGCTGTATACATAATCGAGGTTCAGCGAACCGAAATTGAGTATTTTCATTTAAAAAGCCTCCGTATGAATATATTATCTGACCTTTATATTGCGGAATTTCGAAACATCCGTCTGACCGTAGGTATTGTCGCCGACAGCCCAGACGGTGCCGTTCTTGTCGAGCGCGAGCGTATGGTTTCTGCCTGCGGAAACGGCGATGATATCATGCCAGTTTGAAACATCGCACTGACCGTAGCCGTTGTAGCCCGTTGCCACGACTCTGCCGCTCTCCGTGAGCCCTACCGTATGATAGTTGCCTGCGGCAACGGAAATGATGCCATTCCAACGCGTCACATCGCACTGACCGTTTGCATTGTTGCCGACAGCGACGCATGTGCCGTCCGTGCGAAGTCCGACGGTATGCAGTCCTCCTGCGGCGATATCGCAGATACTGCCCCATTTTATGGCGCCCCACTGACCGTCTGTATTTGCGCCGACGGCAACAATGGTTCCGTCCACGCGAAGTCCCACGGTGTAGTTATAGCCTGCGGAAACGGAGATAACCTCGCTCCAGTCGTCCACATTGCACTGACCGTATGTATTATCGCCGACAGCGACGCAGGTTCCGTCGTTTTTCAGACCGACCGTGTGTCCCACGCCTGCCGATACCATGACGATATCTGTCCATGAATCAACGTCACACTGACCGTAGCCGCTGTAGCCTGTAGCAAAGCAGGTGCCGTTTGCACGCAGACCGACCGTATGGTGGTTGCCTGCGGAAACGCCTGTCATATTTACCCATGAATCAACATTGCACTGACCGTATGTACCGTAGCCCGAGGCAACGCAGGTGCCGTCGCGACGCACGCATACGCTGTGCAGTCCGCCGGCGGAAATGCTTTGCAGGTGCTTTGACGCAGGTGCGGATCTGGATATATCGATAGCCGTGCTCGTGAAGAACTTCTCGGGCGCGGGCTTTTTCTCATTCTCGGGTGCGGAATTTTTTTCGGATGCCGTTTTTGCCGCGGTTTCCTGCGCTATATCCTTTTCCGCGGGAATCGGAATTTCACGCGTGAAATCCTTTGCTACGGGGGAGGGAATTTCTCCGCTCTGACGGCTCGGAGGCGGCGTCGGCTGAGGCATATTCATTATGCGTGTTTTTGCCGTTTCCGTAAGGTCTGCCGAGAGAGTACCCGTAGTATTGCGGTTTATTTTCAGCCTGTTTGCGGGAGAATATCTGTCTGTGGGATTCTGCTTTTCACTTTCCTTCTGAATGCGGAAAAGACGCTCGTTCTGCATACGCGAGCTTTCATCGAGCGCATTTACGTCGTCTACGAGCTTTCCTATGATATATCCCGGGTATATCGCGATGAGAGATACCAGCGAGAGCACTGCAAAGCAGATTCCGCTGACGGCACTGCCGTCAGCAAAGCCCGCATAGGCGAGCGCCGCAAACATTATGGCGCAGATTACTCCGAGTGCCAAAGCGATGAATTTGATTTTTCTTCCTGAAAGACCTGACATTAAAAAACACCCCTCTTTTTACTTTTCAAAGTCGGATAATTCCGATGATATACAATTGTATATATTTTCCAGCACGACCGAATATGCCGCCCGCGTCAGATGCATATGACCGTCGTTCTGGTATATTTTCTTAAGATAGCCGTTTGTATCGAGCAGAAGCGGATGCGTATCGATATACGGTACGCCGAGCTCGAGGCAAAGCTCCCGTATCCATATGTTTGCGCGGAGCACGGCATCCTTTGTGAGCAGTCGGTATTCCGCCGCACTCCTGTCGGAGAGCGGAAGTATGGACTGGACGAATATACGCGTTTCGGGAGAAGCCTCACGGACAGAGACGATAAGCTCGCGGTAGATGCTTTTGAAGCGTTGCTCCCCGAGTCTGCCCGCACCGCCCGAAACGCCGAGCGTTATAACGAGTATCGGCGGTTTTATCTTTGCCGCCGCCTCGGCTATTTTATAATTTCTGTTTTCGGCTTCGAGCCATACGCACCGGGTTTTATTGACTGTTTCAAAAAGCACGGTTCTCGCCTGACCCGACCAGACTCTTTCGCGCGGTATTCCGCCGCGCACGGCAAGATGTGCCGTTGTCGAATCGCCGAAAAAATATATATCGTTTTTTCCGAGGGCGCCGAGCCCTGCGGAGAAGCATACAAGCATGAGCAGAATAAGTGCCGACCATGCAAAAAGCTTTTTCAAAAATCAAAACCTGCCTTTATTTTGCGGCAAGGCGCGAAACCGTTTTTCCGTCGGAGATGAGAATTATCGTTCCCTCAAGGTCGGTACGAAGTACATTGTAACCGAGCTTTTCGAGTCGGTCAAGCACGGTTTTTGTCGGGTGACCGTAGCTGTTTTCCGCACCGCAACATATTATGGCTGTGCCCGCGTCAACAGCGCGGAGAAATTCCTCGCAGGAGGAGGTTGTCGAGCCGTGATGACCTACCTTCAGCACATCGCTTTTCAGCTCCGAAGCGGAAAAGCGCTTTACTATCGCCTTTTCCGTCACGGTTTCCGCATCGCCAGTAAAGACGAACGAAGTATCGCCGTATGCGAGGCGACACACAATGCTGTAATTGTTTTTATTAT
Organism: uncultured Ruminococcus sp.; assembly: GCA_905202255.1. Taxonomy (GTDB): domain Bacteria; phylum Bacillota; class Clostridia; order Oscillospirales; family CAG-272; genus Apopatosoma. Next base: position 1,557 of record CAJKRH010000037.1, on the reverse strand, counting down.
CTTCGCCGAATATTGATTTGTCGACGGGACCGAGAATAGTCAGGGTAGCCTTGCCTATACTGTAAGTATCTCCGACCTCGCATATTTCATACCCTATGCCGACCTTCTGCATGGCTTTTGCCACGCGTTCCCAGCCGGATGATGTGTCATCGGAGAGCAAAATATTTTTTATGTTTTTGCCGTATTCCGTTATCACCTCATCGGCAGAGGCGATGTGGTCGGAATGCGGATGAGTGAGAATCATGTAGTCGATTGTCGTGACGCCGCATGATTTGAGATAATTTATAAGGTAGTCGGCACCCTTCTGCGCGCGGACATCCTTGTCGTTTGATGCGCCGGCATCTATGAGCAGAGTTTCGCCTGTCGGCAATATCGCGAGTATCGAATCCGCTTGCCCTACATCTATATAGTGCACCTGAAGTTTGTCCTTTGCTTCGGAAAGGTCGACATTCTGTATCGGGTCTTTGCCGCCCTCGATATATTCCCATGGGCGGAGAAATACCGTTGCCGCCACCAATACAAGCACGATAAGAAATGTGATTATCGGATGCTTTTTTATAAAATTGCGCTGCGCTCTGTTTAATTTTTTCTTCTTTGCCATATTTCCTCCGCGTGTTGCTTATTCAAAAATATTTTACCATGATTTTATATATTTTACAATAGGTAATATAACTATATTTTCAAAAAAATTTTTGTCTTTGACGCGGCAAACGGCAGGGTAAAAAATATCGTGAAATATTTTCATTTTCCTGTTGACAAAATCTTCTTTTTGTGATATATTAGTTAAGTACCCGATAAGGATACCATGCGCCGTTAGCTCAGCTGGATAGAGTGTTTGGCTACGAACCAAAAGGTCGGGGGTTCGAATCCCTTACGGCGTGCCAAGATGAGAATCCTGTCGATTGCGGTGGGATTCTCATTCTTATTTTTGCGGAGTATAAGGAGACATAGCTCAGTTGGTCAGAGCGCACGCTTCACATGCGTGAGGTCGCGGGTTCGAGCCCCTCTGCCTCCACCAAAATCCGCACAGCATTTTCTCCACGCTTTTTCCTGACTTTTTCACTTCTTACTTAACTTCTTAACTTCTTAACTTCTTCACTTCTTCACTTTTCACTATTACTTATAACTTATTTCCGGAGGCATAGCTCAGTTGGTCAGAGCGCATGCTTGACATGCATGAGGTCGGTGGTTCGAGCCCACTTGTCTCCACCATAGACGGTGCCGCACTATTTTGTCGATGTGCGGCGCCGACAGCACTTACATGGAACTGTCGGCTTTGCCCGACAACCGCAGAAATAAAGCCGCATCCGCGACTTTTCTTTTTACTTATTTTACTCTTTATTTTACCTGCCCACTTTTTACTTCTCGCTCACCTTTTTCACTTCTTACTTAACTTCTTCACTTTTCTCTCTTACTTATAACTTATTTTCCGGGGCATTAGCGCAGTTGGGAGCGCACAACACTGGCAGTGTTGGGGTCAGGGGTTCAAGTCCCCTATGCTCCACCACAAAAAAGCACTTCGAAAGAAGTGCTTTTTTGCTTTATCAGCGATAATTT
>CAJKRH010000036.1 GCA_905202255.1 uncultured Ruminococcus sp. | reverse complement strand
AAGAGGGATTGACACATATGCGAAGCATGTGTGTCGGCGTCGCCGAGACGGGAGTTAAAGCCTTCCTCTTTTTGTCCTTTTTGTTCTTTTCGGACAAGCGAAAAGAACATTAAAAGAAAACTTTCTTTATTTTTCAGTGACAAAAAGTACCAAAAATCCTCTCTCATACGCAAAAGCGGCAGAATTTACATCCTGCCGCTTTTCATATCCTCACAAATCAAAGAGCCTTTACTATGCTCTCGGTATCTCTTGCTATCATGAGTTCCTCATTTGTCGGAATCATGTAAACCTTTACCTTGGAATCGGGTGTGGAAAGCTCTGTCACACCGGAAGAGCCTTTTGTTTTGCTGTTTACCTCGTCATCTATCTTTATGCCGAAATATTCCATATTGTGGCATACGCGGGCGCGTGTTTCGGCGCTGTTTTCACCGATACCCGCTGTAAATACGATAGCATCAAGTCCGTTCATAGCCGCCGTATAAGAGCCTATGTATTTCTGAATCTGATATCCGAGTATCTCGACGGCAAGCTTTGCTCGTGCGTTGCCTTCCTTGACAGCCGCCTCAAGGTCTCTGCTGTCGGAGGATACGCCCGATACGCCGAGGAAGCCGCACTTCTTATTCATGAAGTTACTCATTTCATCGGGAGTGAAGCCCTCGTTTTTCATGATATAAGGAACAATGGCAGGGTCAATAGAACCGCAACGCGTGCCCATTTCAACGCCGTCAAGAGGCGTGAAGCCCATGCTTGTATCCATACATCTGCCGCCCTTTACGGCGGAGATGGAAGAACCGTTGCCTATATGGCAGGTGATAATCTTTGTTTCTTCCGCGGGCTTGCCGAGAATTTTTATCATCTCGCCGGAAACATAGCGATGCGATGTTCCGTGCGCACCGTAGCGGCGGATATGCTTCTTTTCCACCATTTCATAAGGAATGGGGTAAACATAAGCCTTTTCGGGCATGGTCTGATGGAAAGCCGTATCGAATACAAGCACCTGCGGAACATTCGGCATAACCTCTGTACAGCCCTTGATTCCCATGAGGTGAGCACCTGTGTGAAGCGGCGCGAAATCGCGGCAAAGTTCAAGCTTTGCAAGAACTTCCTTTGTAACGAGAACGCTTTCGAAGAAGTAAGGACCGCCATGCACTACTCTGTGACCTACAGCCTCAATCTGGCTCATATCCTTGAGACAGCCTGTCTCAGGGTCTGTGAGCGTGTCGACTACGAGCTTTGTGGCAACGGAATGATTTGGCATGGGAAATTCTTTTTCAAATTTTCTGCCGTCTGCCGTCTTGTGAGAGAGGAAGCCGTCAAGACCTATTCTCTCGCAGATACCCTTTGCGAGAACAGCGGCGCTCGTCGTATCAAAAAGCTGATATTTGAGAGATGAGCTTCCCGCATTTACTACTAAAACATACATAATAAAATGAAACCTCCGTTTGGACTTGATTTTATTTGAATTTTGCATTATACTGAATATTATACAGGAAGTTTGCGACAATTTCAATAGCAAAAAACAAAATTATGGAGAATTTTTATGAAAATCAGCGCCGTAATCTGTGAATATAATCCTTTTCACCTCGGTCATGTATATCATATTTCCGAGGTAAAGAAAAATTCCGATGCCGTCATTGCCGTGATGAGCGGCAGCTTCACCCAGCGCGGCATCCCCGCCGTCATCTCCAAATACGAGCGAGCGCGGGTGGCGATAGCGGGCGGCGCCGACCTTGTGTTGGAGCTTCCCTTTCCTTACTGCGCCGCTTCTGCCGAATATTTTGCCCGCGCAGGTGTGGATATCGCGGAGCGTGCGGGTGTCGTCTCGGAGCTTTCTTTCGGAAGCGAAAGCGGCGACCTGAATGCGCTCATGAAAATCGCGGGAAATATGAACAGCTCCGCCTTTGAGAGCGCACTTTCCGAAGCTTCGGCAGAGGCAAAAGGCACGCACTACGGCAGAATGTACTTTTCCGTCTACCGCTCGCTTTTCGGCGATGCGACGGAACTGGACGGCTCAAATAACATTCTCGGTATAGCGTATCTGCGCGAGCTTCTGCAGCGAAAAAGCGGCATAGCGCCGCATACCGTGCGCCGCGAGGGACTTGCCTACAACGATACTGCGGGCGATGGTTTTATTTCCGCCTCCGCCGCGAGGAGCATGATATATTCCGGCAAAATCCCGCCGCTGACAAAATCGGGCGAGGATACCCTGCGCGACTGCATGGCAAGCGGAAAAATCGCGCGCGCAGATAACCTCTTCCTGCCGTTTGCCGCATTTCTGCGCATGGCAAAAGCGGAGGAAATATGCCGCTTTTCCGAGATGAACAGCGAACTTGCAAGCCGCCTTATCTCTGCCGCGCGCACCTCATGCGATATGGCTTCGCTTATCGATGCGGCGCGGACAAAATCATATTCCGAGGCGCGGATAAACCGCGCGATGCTCTTCGCTCTGCTCGGGATAACGGATGCGGATTTCGGAGAGGTAGGCTACACGAGCCTGCTTGCCGCAAACGAAACGGGGCGGCGCATAGCTTCCGAGATAAGCAAAAAAGGCAGGCTTTTCATCCTCACAAAACCCGCTGACTACAGGCAGAGCCCATTTGCCGCGCAATATGAAAAAGGGCTTCGCGCCGAAGCGCTCTGGACGCTCGCGCTCGACAAGCCCGCCCCCGCCGACCTGCTTATAAAAAGCAAGCCTTATATCGTTTGACAATGTCAAAAATCACCTCATCTGCGTAAAATGGCAATGAGGTGATTTTTTATGTACAGCGGTTCTTTTGTCGCTCTTGTAACGCCGTTTGATAAGGACGGCAGAATAAACTATCTGAAAATAGCGGAGCTTATCGATTTTCATAAGAATAACGGCACAGACGGTATCGTCCTGCTCGGCACGACGGGCGAAGCCCCGACAGTAACCGAAGCAGAAGCGGAAAAAATGATACTTTTTGCCATCGACAAAGCGGGAGAAATGCCGCTGGTTATCGGCTGTGCCTCAAACGACACGCGCACAGCGGTCGAAAAGGCACGCAAATACGAGGCACTCGGAGCCAAGGCTCTGCTCGTTCTCACTCCGTATTATAACAAGGCAAACGATATCGGCATGATACGCCATTTTATGAGCATAGCAGATGCAGTGGATATTCCGATTTTTATCTATAATGTCCCGTCGCGGACGGGATGCTCCGTTTCAGTTTCCGCGCTCGAGGTGCTCCGCGAACACGAAAATATCATCGGAATCAAGGAAGCGAGCGGCGACATGTCGTATTTCATGCGCGTCTCGCGGCTGATAAGGGAGGATTTCTCCGTTTTCTGCGGGAACGACGATATCGCCGTGCCGATGGTGGCGGCAGGCGCTTGCGGCGTGATTTCAGTGCTCGCGAATATTTACCCTGCCGAGGTGAGCCGCATGATTTCGCTCGCGCGCTCCGGAGATTTCGCCGCGGCATCGGAAATTCAGCGGAAATATCTGCCGCTCATAGGTGCGCTCTTCTCCGAGCCGAATCCCATCCCCGTCAAGGCGGCAATGAACAGGCTCGGTTTTGATGTCGGTCCCTGCCGCCTGCCGCTCTGCGAAATGAGCGAAGCAAAATTCGCCGCGCTCGAAACGGAGCTTGAAAAACTGAGGTGATGTCTCGCGGGTCGTCGATGGGAAATGACGCATACGCGTAGCGTGTGTGTCGGCGTCGCCGAAACAGGGTAACGCCGACCCCTACAAGTTATAATTCAAATGCACTACAGCCAAAATAAAAAATGGCACTTTCATTCCGTCAACGCACATATTAGATTCACGCCCGCCCAATCTTTTTTCAGCGGGCGTGCAGACAATGCGTGCACGAATCTGCTCGGCTTTTTCGTGCGCTATGTTCGCACGCGTGGTATAGCCGTGATTGTGGAGGATAGCAAAACCACCGACTTTTACCAGGTCATTTGCCGCACACACTGCCACGCATGGCTCGTGCGACTAACTCGTGCACGCCGCCAGTGGTTCGCAAGGAGGACGGCGCAAGTCCTCCTTGCTGACTTTTGGTACTTTTCGTCATCGAAAAGTACACTAATTAAAAGTATCTTAAAGTATTTTTCGGGTCACCGTAATGCCACCCCATACAAGAGATATAGTTCAAGCACAGTACACACAAAAAAGCATCAAAAAAACTCCGGCAAGCACAAATCCTGCCGGAGTTTTTCATCTTATAATTTACTTTTTATTTATCCGCTTATGCTTTCGGATTATACTTTTTCATGAAGAGCGCAACGCCCTCTCTGATAACATCCATCTGCGTCTTGAGATAATATTCATCCTCAAACATGGCGTAATGCACGCATGCGCGGACAAAGATAAAGATGAGCGGTGTTATCACGGTATAAGGAATGCCTATCTTCGGCTCGAGGAGCTTTGCATATTCCGTATAGCGCTCGTTTACGCCCTCAAAAAATTTCTTTCCGTATTCTATATATTTAGGATGTGTATAAACCTGATACATCAGGCGGTATTTTTTGCCGTGTTCCCTGGCAGTCCAATAAGGAACCTCCTCCAGAAAACGCTTCACATCCTGCGGGTCGGTGGGCGCCTTTTTCATAAAATCGTCTTCCACTTTCGACATGCAGTATTCCGTAGATTCGATTATCAGCGCATCGGCATCCTCAAAATAAGTATAGATTGCCGCCTTTGAAATGCCTGCCGCCTTTGCAAGAGTGGAAAGTCCCGTTCCATGCAATCCGTTTTCGGCATAGCAATTGAAGCACGCTTCCATTATGCGCGCCTTTTTTTCATTGTATAAAGCTTCGTTTCGTACTCTCATTTTTCCCTCTGATATTTTAGATATGAATACTTTTCTTTTTTAATATTATCACAAAAATTTGGAATTGTCTATAGCATTTTTGAATTTTTTTACATTTTTTTGTAGAAAATGCAAATTTTTTTCAAAAAACCGAATGTCTTGCTGTCGGCACGGCATTCGGTTTCGCTTTTTATCTTATTTTACCATATTTGCGATATGGTAAAGACGCTTCATGCCGTCGAGAACTTTCTCGCAGCGAGCCTCTGCCCAAGCCTTATCCTCGGGAGAAAGCGCCGCTATCTCATCTGCCGTGAGCTTGCCCTTGAACATACTGTCAACCATGAGTGCGCGTGTGATATCGAAATCGCATATCTTATCGTCCACCTTGCAGACAACAATATCGGACTTGCCCTCGAAGAGCTTCTCTACCGCGTAAACGCCCATTTCCGTAGCCGTGAGTCTGTCAACAAGAGTGGGCGAACCGCCGCGCTGAATATGAGCGGGGCGAGCGAATTTCGTCTCTATGCCTGTGCGCTCCTGAATTGTTTTTGCAAGCTTTTCGGCATATCCGGGAAGCCCCTCGGAAACGATTACGATGAAACTGCGCTTGCCGTTTTTCTTCTGCTCGATGATATCGTTTATAGCCTTTTCCTCATCGAAAGGAATCTCGGGTATGGCAACGGCGGAAGCACCGCAGGCGATACCCGTGCGCAGAGCGATGTGACCTGCCCATCTGCCCATAACCTCGACAACATCACAGCGTGCATGGGATTCGCATGTATCGCGGAGCTTGTCCACGAGGTCGACGACGGTATTCATAGCCGTGTCAAAGCCTATCGTATAGTCGGTGGAAGTGATATCATTATCGATAGTGCCGGGGATGCCGATAGTCGGTATGCCGAGGAGCGAAAGCTTTGTAGCGCCGCGGAATGTACCGTCGCCGCCGATGGCAACTATACCGTCGATATGTCTCTCGCGGCAGAGCTCCACAGCCTTCTTGCGGTATTCCTCATCGAGAAATTCAAGGCAACGCGCGGAATAAAGTATTGTTCCGCTTCTGGAAATGATATTTGAAAGCTCGCTCGGATTTGAGAAGAGCTTCATATTATCATGGATAAGACCAGCGTAGCCCTCATATATGCCGTAAACCTCTACGCCGTGAGAAAGAGCCGTTCTTGCGACTGCGCGAACAGCCGCGTTCATACCGGGAGCATCACCGCCCGATGTGAGTATACCTATGCGTCTGAATTTGTTCATTTGTTTTCACCTCTGATTTATGTTGCTTTAATTTTTTACGAATTTTTGCCGCCCGCTATGAAGTTTATTGCGCGCGGAACGCTGTCCTTGGAATTTTTCCACGGTTCGGCATCATAGCGATAATCGAATTTCTTGCAGAACCACGAAATATCGCCGCCCATCTCGGCTATATAAGCTTTCTCTATCTTTGATACGGTCTTGTAAAACTCGGGAAAATCCTTTTTCGAGAGCATATCTCTGCCGTATTCTATGAATTTGCGATAGTGCGGCAGGCAGAAGAATTTCTGACTTTTCACCTTGTCGCGGAATTCCTCTTCCTTTTCCCAGAGCCATATCGCCGTGCCGAACATTTTGTCTATTTTATCCTCTATTCTGTAGCAAACATAGCAGTCATTTTCCAGTGCCTTCAGCTTTGCACCTTCCTTCTCTCCCTTGCCGTCGAGAAGTCCGCCGCCCGTGAGATATTCCTTCTCTATATGGGCAAGGTGACTTTCCAGCATGAGCGCAAGCCCGAGCCTGTTCCCCGCCGCGTACATCATATCATAGTGATGACGGCAGAAGCCGCGCTTGTTTGTTTCTATGCGGATATCCGGCTCCATCATGGAAGCGCCGAGTATCAGCTCCAGCTCGTTTTTCTCGAGCATATCGAAGATAAGGCAGAAAGGACAGTCATATTTCTCGCCCGTCAGCGCATTGCGGAAGCCGTCGTTTACAGGTATGGTATAAATCTGTTCAGCCATGTTTTTTCACCTTTTCAATGGATTATCAGAAGTTGAGAACCGTGCTGTAGGGCTTGTGGTCGGAAGCGCGAACCTCATGCACCGTCTGCTCGCTCGCGGTAAATTCCGGTGTGGTCATGATATAGTCGATGAGAAGCTTCGGATATGGCTTATAGCTGCCGTCTCTCTGCTTTTCGAGAAATCCGCCGTGAGAGGGGAAAGAATATGTTCCCTCGGGGAGCGCGTCGCCTGTATTCTGCAGGGCGCTCATAAGAGGCTCCATCTCGGGATTATCGGGCTGAACATTGAAGTCGCCCATGAGGATAACGGGATTTTTCGCCGCCTTGATAAAGCTGAGCAGAAGCTTTATCGAATTGGCGCGCTCTGTCTTTGCGAGACCGAAGTGCGTTACAAAAACATCGATATATCTGCCGCCGACATCGATTGTGGCACGGAGGATGCAACGCGTCTCATAGTATACCGGTTCGCTCTTGTCCACAGGGTCGGGCACTGGTATGGTGATAGCATCCACTATCGGGAAGCGGGAGATAAAGCCGTTTCCATAGAGTCCGGGCGCCCATGCTATAGCGGGAGCGAAAACGCTGTAATATCCGAGCTTATCGCCGATATATTTTGCAAGCTTCACGCACTTTGAGCGGGGCAGTTCATAGTCCACCTCGTTGAGAGCACAGATATCGGGCGCTATCTCACGGATAACATCGATGCAGGCATCGGGATTGTGAATATGTCCCCACGGCTCGACGCTGTAGTCTCTGCCGCCTGCGATATTGTAAGTCATTACCTTGAGTTTCATAGTAAAAACCTCCATAAAGGTATTTTTATTTACTTTGATATTATAATACAAAAAAGAAATAAAATCAATAGTTTTTTCGCTCGGTTGCGACTTTATGATATAAAACTTTACAAAGTGCCGCAATTTATCCGCATAAAGCACAAAATCCGACGCAATGCGTCGGATTTTGCCGTCATTTCACCGCATTTACCGCTCATCCCACCGCATCGGCAAAGGCGGCGGCAAAAAGCTTCGCCGAATTTTCCGCCTCGTCAAAGCAGTTTCCGAGCGAGCCGATACGCAGAGTCAGCGTGCAGCGCGGCAGGTGCTGATTGAGCCTTGCGCGGCTAACGAGCGTGGGCATCATGAGAGAGGGATATTTACCGCTCATCATATCGAAAACAGCATCCGCCTGCATCAGTCTCGTGCGCCAGCCGGGATGCGCACCTCCGCCTGCGTCAGTGCCGACGGCAAGGCGCATCTGCGCGTATCTTTCCCCATCGATAGTGGCGGCGGGACGAAGCAGGTCGCCGTTTGAGCCGCAGAGTGCTTCGCGGGAGATGTCTATGATATATTTCACATCGTCATGCTCCGAGAGGTAAGCGCTTATCTTTTTGTATGCGTTTTCGTAGCTGTAGTCGCCATCGGGGCAGACATCGAGAAACTCCGCCTTTATGCCGTGCCTCTGCATTTCCGCCGCCATGAGTGCGGCGAGTGTTGCGGTATTCTTCCCTTTATATGAAACGCCACTTCCGCTCTCTGCATAACCCTCATAGCCGCGCGTGGCAACGAAAAGCACGCTTCCCTCGCCTATTTTCGAAAGCGAAGCGGTAAAACCGCTGTCAAGTTCGTATCCGCTCTTGTTTTCATAGCGCTCGCCCTGCGCCGAGGCGGAAAGGTCTACGGTCTTTGCCCCGTCGTCCTTTTGTGCGGTGCCGGTTGTCGATTCCGTCGTCGCGGCACCCGTCGTGCTCTCGGTCGTTTTGTCCGCTTTTCCGCGGAAAAGAAAGGCAAAGCGCCCGTCATTACGCCCCATATATACCGTGCACAGCCCCGCGACGCAGAGAACGGTCAGTATCAGAAAAGCAAGCCGCCCGACGCCGTTTTTTCTCCTGCTTCTTTGCTTTATGTAAGGAGCGGGAAGCTCCTTTCGCTCATAATCCATCATTATCCCTCCGAAAAATCCGTTTCCCTATAAATATATGGGATAATGTGCTTTTTTATTCATTTTTCGCCGTCACATAAGTGCAATTTCTTCGGCTGAAAGCCCCTCCTGAAAGGCGGTGTTCACAGCATAGCTCAGCACGCGTGAAAGTATCTCCACACTCCTGTCGATATTTTTCGGCGAAACGAAAAGCCCCGCGAGCCGCTCGCCCGCCTTTTCCTTTCCGCTTTTGTCCGCCACATCGCCGAGCGCGTCGAAAACGAGCGTGCGCCCCTCGATGACGGTCGGCACGCCGACTCCGACGACAGGAACGCCGAGGCTCTTTTCATTGAGTCCCGCGCGGAAATTTCCTATTCCCGCACCAGGGGAAATGCCCGCCGTGCATAGCTGCACCGTTTTGCAGAGCCTTTCCGTGTCTCTCGCGCAGAGCGCGTCTATCGCTATTATCATGTCGGGACATAGTTTTTTTGCCGCCGCCATGATAAGCTCTGCCGATTCCATTCCCGTCTGCGCCGAAACTCCCGGCGTCAGCACAGCCGTATCAAAAAAGCCTATCTCCCAGAAAACCTTTTCGTTTGCCGCCTTGATATGGTGCGTGGCAAGCACACCGTCCGCCGCGGCGGGTCCGAGCGAATCCGCCGTTATGTTCCTGCTGCCAAGCCCGCAGACAAGCACGCTTTTTGCCCCGGGCTTTGCCGAAAAACAAAGCTCCCGCAGGCTATCCGCAAGTGCACCGTAAAGCGCGCCGAAAGTCTCGGCATCCATATTTTCCGGCTCCGGGAAAGTGAATGTCACATACTTCCCTTCTTCCTTTCCTATCGCGGCGGCACCCTCGTCGCTCGTTATCTCTATCGTGCTTTTTCCTATCGTTTCCGTTATCTTTTCCTCGCGGTAAATAACGCCGTCAGGCTCGCCCATGTTTTTCCTCGCATATTCGCGCATGGCATGGTCGCGCATCTCGGCGGCAAGGTCTGTTCTGAAATCAGGCATAAAAAATCCCTCCTTTTTCTGCTATTTTGAGGCAAAGGAGGGATTTTTATTCAGTTAGTGCTTTGTTCTTCTTCGGATTCACCGTTGTCTTCTGCAGGTTCATCGGGGTCGCGTATCTCGCCGTTCGGATAATACGGATCTATCATATACTGTTTTATCTTCGGATAAGCCACATATGTCGCAACAAACGACACCGTGGAGAAGAAAAACATCATGAGAATTATCACCATAGCCGGCATGAATACTGCGGAAAGCGCAAATGTCACAAGCCCGAAAGCAACTATCGCAAGCAGTGCAAGGAAATTCTTTCCCATGGCAAGAATCGCGAGTATAAACGAATTTTTGAGCAGCTGGCGCAGGCTCACCTTAAAGGTCACAAGGATATTGTAAATATAAAATCTGATAAACATATATACGCAGACCATGGCAAGCGAACAGAAGAACATGATGCTGTAGGTCTTGTAATTCATCAGATAAAACGAGACCGCATATGCCGATGCGCCCATTATGGCAAGGTCGAATATACCGACGATTATCGACTGGCGCAGATTTGTTTTGATTGTGCGGAAAAAGTCCTCAAAGAGGAATATCGGTTCGCATTTTATCAGCGATTTAATGAGGTAGGCACAGCCCGCATTGACGGGACCGAAGGTAAATATCGCAAGCGCAGATATGGAAAACAGCACTATGCTCGCCGCGTTTCCGTAATAATACATCAATCCCACACCGCCGAAAAGCCCGAAAAGCGTTCCTGCCGCCTCCGTCTCTCCCGCGTGAAAAAGCCCGTATGCTATCGGATAAAATTCGCTTGTCGGCATATTTGCCTTGGCGGCGAAATATCCGCTTATGCCGAGCATGAAGAAAAGCAGCGGAAAATTTCCGAATATATAAAGGAAATTCACATAAACAAGCTTCGAAAATTTTCTTCCGTAAAGCTTGAAGAAATTTATAAAGTTATATTCTGTTATCACATCTTCTTTTTTTACGCCCTTGCCGTCCTTAGCATAGTTTCTGAAAAATATGGATGTTTTTTTCTTTTTCTTGTTTTCTTCCACGCTTTTTCACTCCCCGATAATACTTATCTTATTTATTTTACCATAAAATCCGTATAAAACAATATCTGCGGAGAAAAAATATGTAAATTTTTATAAAAAAGCGGCAATTTAAACCACCCGCTGTTGCACAGGTGCGACAGCGGGTGGTTTCATTTATCATTTACCTTTTATTATACGGGCAGACGCTCATGCATATCCCGCAAACCGCGCCTCTGCCTATGTCCTTGTAGGTTTTCATATGCTCCGAGCATTTCCTCGCATCAAAAATCGTATCGCGCGGCGCACCGGGGACATAGATTTCGCCCGAGATTGCGCCTGCGGGACAGGCATCGCGACATATTGTACAGCTGCCGCAAAGGCATTCAAGTATTTCCCTTTTGCTTTCGAGCGGCATATCGGTAAGTACCGTGGCAAGCCGAACCTTTGAGCCGAACTGCGGGGTTATCAGCAATCCGTTTTTTCCGATGAAGCCGAGTCCCGAAAGTACCGCACCGGTCTTATGCGGAAAAATACCGCGATATTCCTCTTTTTTATCGTTAGTGCTCTGCGATGCGGCGATAGGAAGTGCATGATAACCCATGCTCTCGATAAAATCCATCGCATCAAGCGCGAGCAAATCGAGCTTTGTGTTTGTTATGCGGTAATGCTGAAAATACGACATCGTAGGTCTGCCGTTTATCGTTTCCACCACGGCATCGGCAAGCTTCCGCACTATCGTAACGGCATAGCCGTATTGCGGATACATATCGCAGAAGCTTTCGCCGAGCGCCGAAAAGCCGACGAGATTTGCGCCCTTTTCGGTGAGCAGTTTTTCTATTTCGGCTTCAAACATATCACTGCACCAAATCGCCCGCTACATTTTCTCCGCCGCGCATCTGCGGATAATAACTGCCGCTGCGACAACGGGGACTTTTATCAAATTCCAGCTTTATGACGGCAATATTTGCATGCCTGTCAAAAGATTTTTCCGGAAGATTTTTCAAGATGATGCGATGTCCGTCCATCTCGAAATCTATTTTTTCTCCGGTTGCAAGAACCGTGACCGATTTTGGCGCGTCCATATAACCGCCGAGACGAAGCTCTCCGCTCTTCCATATTCTGTTCCAGAGGTAAATTTTCGTACAATCGGGGCTTGCGCTGGGTACATTCAGTGCACATCCGCCGAGATTGTTGCCCACTGTTGCCTTTTCACCGTAAACAGCCTCACCGTTTTCCGCAAGCCATGCGCCTACAACCTCAAGCGGCTTCACGGCTTCCTCCGGAATACTTCCGTCTGCCTTCGGTCCGATATTGAGCAGAAGGTTTCCGCCTCCTGCCGTGCATGTATTGAGCATACGGATTATCTGCTGGGGTGTATAAGAATAAGGCTTTACCTGCTCCGCATCAAGATATCCCCATGAAATTCCGTTGAAGGTCATGCACGCTTCCCAATATGCGCCGTCGGCAGGATTTACTCTCTCCTCCGGAGTGAGAAAATCCTCCTGCATCTTGCTTCTGTTGTTTATCAGGATGTCGGGCTGGAGCTTTCGCAATCTGTAGTTGCGGTTTACGGAATCCCAACCCTCACTGCTTGTCATGGGGTAAGGCATATCATACCAGAGAATGTCTATCTTGCCGTAGTTTGAGAGAAGCTCCGCATTGAGAGCCTCGATATAATCAAGAAATCTTCTTCTTGCCTCGGGGTCAAAAGCGCAACGCCAGCCATCGGGATGATGCCAGTCCATAAGCGATGAATAAAGCCCTATACGCAAACCGTATTTACGGCAGGCGTCAACAAATTCGCGGACAATATCACGACCGCAATAATTATATGAATTATACGGATTCACATCGGATTTCCAGAGAGAAAAGCCCTCGTGGTGACGCGTTGTGAGTACGGCGTACTTTGCGCCCGCCTTCTTTGCGAGAGCGCACCATTCGTCGGCACAGCCTTCCTTCGGAGCGAACACCTTTGCAAATTCTTCATATTCCGCCTTGGTATAGTCCTGCTGATACATACACCATTCACCTGTTTCATGCTGAGAAAAAAGGCTGTAATGAATAAACATACCAAAACGCGCTTCTTTAAACCACTGCAGTCTTTTTTCTCTGTCTGCCGCAGTAAATCTTTCGTACTCCGGTTTTGTGATAAAGTCCATTATCATTCCCTCTCGTTTTTTTCAGAATTCTATTGTAACTTCGCTTGCCGTGCCTGCTTCAAACGAAACAAAACCGTCGGCATAAGTGAAATCGGTAGCCTTTCCGTCAACGAAAACAGCCTTCGGAGCGGAAACGGCATAAGCCTTCACACCATAGCTTCTCTCCGCTGCCATACCGTCAAAGGAACCTTCGCGCCTGCTTATCGTAAGCGTTGCCTTGCCGCAAATCATGCGGAGCGTGAATTCTGTCTTTGCGCGCTCGCCACGCAGATAAGCCTGCGTTCTGCCGTCATCTTCATAAAGCGTATAAGCCGTATCGCAAGCCTCGACGGGATAAATCTCGAGAGTGAGATGCTCGTCATCCTTGCAGTCGGTAAACTGCTTTTCAGCCTGCGTCGGGATTATCGCGCCGCCTCTGATATAGAGAGGACCGCCTCTGTTTTCGGGAACATCGATATTCACTTCTCTTCCGCCCGAAACAAGTTCGCCGTTCCATGCGTTTATCCACACCTCGCCCTCCGGCAGATATATCGTATCCGAGAATGAGCCGACGAGCATACTGTCGCCGAACATATACTCGCATGTTGCGTTTACAAGCGCCTTGTCCTCAAATTCCAGCGGCATTGCGCGGACGACAGGAGTACCGCTGACATGCGATTCTATCGCTGCGGAATAGATATACGGGAGCAGACGGTATCTGAGTTTATCATAGAAAGTGAAGATAGCTTCAAGTTCGTCGCCTGCCCACCAAGGATGGCTGTAGCCCGACCAGCTGTTGAGCTGACACCAAGCCGTAAAGAAGCAGTAATGTATCGTATGCTTTGCGAAAATATCCATATCGCATGTGATATTTGACATGCCGGAGAGACCGCTGTTGAGTATCCAGACGAGAGTCTTGTGCTTGCCGCCGGAATCGCCCGTAGTGGTTGCACTGTAGCGGGACATGCTCGTATAGCCGCCGCTCATATGATGCATCGGGCGCAGACCGGTATATTCGCTGTAGCCCTCGTACATCTCCTTGCCGTAAAGCGTGCATTGCAGGCTGTGCATATAAGGCTCGCCCTCGCCGTTTGCATAGACGCGCGTCTCGGTTGCCGTATCGACAACCTTGCAGGGGTCCATCTTGAAACCTGCGGCACCGTCGCATACAAATGATTTGAGATGCTTATACCAAGGCTCTATGCCGAAATCCGTGGGATTTCCCGCGCGGTTTTCCTGATTTGCCGTGAAATCGTATTTGCAGCAGAGCCAGAGAAGCAGCTTGAAGCCGTATCTGCTCAGCGCCGTGGTAAACTGGCGCTCGCGGGGAGTATGAGCCGCAAATTCCTCTTCCGTGCGGCGCATCCAGTCGCAGATATAGAAGCGCTGTGTATACCATTTCTTCTGCGTGCTGAAATCATATCCACCCATCCATCCCGGCTCAAGGCTGAATGTATCGCAGGGTATCTTCTTCTCGCGGAATTTCTCCGCATTGTGCATCACCTCAAACTGGTCGGCAAAATACTGGTCGATGAATGTAAGACCGTAGCCCCATTTCGGGAGAACCATCGGTCTGCCAGTAACATAAGTAAAGCGCTCGAGTATCGCTTTCAGGCTGTCGCCGGCGAAGAGATAAAAATCTATATCTCCGTCGGGCAAAAACCAGCATATCTCGTTTTCGTTTTCATCGCATACATCGACGCCGTGCCATATCGTGGAATTGCAGAGTACGCCGTAGCCCGCTTTTGTCATAAGGAAAGGAATGACTATCTCGGAGCGCACATAGATTACTCTCTCGAGGTATGTTCTGCCGTTGAGCACGATTCTGTCCGTATTGCTTTCGCCGAGACCGTAGAAAATTTCGCCCTCGGTCTTTACCGTGATATACTTCGGGTCTTTCTCGAAGTTTACATATTCGATAGCCTCGTCCTCGGAGGTATCGCCGACTATCTTCTTTCTCTCGGGACGGAAATCCGTGAGCTTCTCGTTGAAAAGCTTTGATTTTTCCGCCACGGCGCTGTTGTCAAGGCTTATTTTGCGCTCGAAACGCGGGCTTTTCATCGTGATAACGCCGTTTTCGTATGTGACGGCAAGGTCGCCTGCCTTTATACCGTTTGTGAGCAGTTCGCCCGCGTTTTCATCGGGCTCGTTGTAAATCTTATATCTCTCAAAATAAGTCGGCTTGAAATCGTCGCTTATTCTGATTCTGACGGCGTTATCCGAAAAAGCGGATATTCTCAGCTTTTTGCCGCCAAGCTCAAATTCTCTGAAATTCATTTTAATCCTCCGAAATATTGCTTTCATCGGTATTTTCCGTAAAGCATACTTTGCACTTATTATAACCTCTATCGAGGAAATAGTCAATATATTTATACTCTGTTATCAGTTTATTTTTCTCCGAAATTCTCGCGGCGTGTCTGCAATCGGGCATATGAAGCGTCATGGAACCCGTATTTATCACCAGTGCCTTCGTTTTCTCGGGAATTTCGGCATAAACGGGATAGTTTTCGGCTTCACCGGTATTCACGCTGACAGCTTCGCCGCATGAGCACAGGCAAAGCGATACGACAATAAGCAATACAAGAAATTTTCTCATTTTGCCGCGACCTTTATCTTCGCGCCGCTGGTGGTTTTCAGCAGGAGCGCACTCATGCCCTCGAGAGCGAAGCTATCGCCTTTCATGCCCGCGAGAAGCTCCTCGGCTTTGCCGTCGAGGCTCACCGTATGCTCCGCATCTCCGCGGTTTATGAGTGCCGTGATGCGCTCGCCGCCATTTTCCCGCACAAGTGCGGCAATGTCGGAGTCGGCATACGCGATGTAAAATTCACCATCGGCGAAAATGCCGTTTTCGCGGCGGACAACACCCACCTTGCGGTAGAAATCGCGTATCTCGCTATCCTCTCTGCCCCATGGATAGGGCATACGGTTCATCGGGTCGGAATATCCCTGCATTCCCGCCTCGTCGCCGTAATAAATGCACGGCACGCCGGGGAGCATCGCTACCGTCAGATAAGCAAGCATTAGCCGCTTTTTTGCCGAGGCATATTCGCTCTCGCTCATTTTCATATGG
>CAJKRH010000035.1 GCA_905202255.1 uncultured Ruminococcus sp. | reverse complement strand
CCCGCGAATCCGGCTTACAGAGTTTGGAAAAATCGTTGAGAAAAATCTGCTGTCAAGCGAAAATATATCCGGTGTCAAGATTGACCGCTATGTAATCATGCCAAATCATATTCATGCGATTATTTTTCTTAATTCAAATAAATATGCGGGAAACAAAAACGGGTCGTCGAGGGCGCCGACCCCTACAAACGAGATGCTCCCGCATATTATCTCGACATTTAAGCGTTTTTTGTGGTAAAGAAATAGGAAGCGACATTTTTCAGCGTGGATATGTTGACCATATCATACGCGACTGCGAAGATTACGCGGAGCATTTAAAATACATCTCCGAAAATCCTGTCAGGCGGCACGATGACGAGTTATATACAGAAAACTGACGGGGAAGAGAGCATGCTGAAATCAAAAAAACTTGCGAAGTCCATGGACCTCGCAAGTTTTTTAATTCTGCTTCTGTACGCTTTTATATTCATCGTAAAATTTATAGAAAGGGCAACGCGCCTGCGGGTTTTCGCGCATACGGTACATATCGTCCTCGTCAATATCAGCCTCGCAGATATAATCTCCGATATCCTCATCCCAATCAAAAAATTCGCAGGTTTCACAGCTTTGAAGCATACCTTTCTTTTCGGCTTTTTTCTTTTCCATTTCATCACCTTAAAGCAAAATCCCGAAAGCTTTTGCAATCGGGATTTTGAAAATATCGTAAAAACTTATCTCTTGGAGAACTGGCTTGCACGACGAGCGGCTTTGAGACCGTATTTCTTTCTTTCCTTCATTCTCGGGTCACGAGTGAGGAAGCCTGCCTTCTTGAGCGCGGGTCTGTATGTTTCGTCAGCCTGAAGAAGAGCTCTTGCAATGCCGTGACGGATAGCACCTGCCTGACCGGAGATACCGCCGCCCTTAGCTGTGCATACTACATCGAACTTACCTTCTGTGGAAGTAACGCCGAAGGGCTGGTTGATGATGAGCTTGAGTGTTTCGAGACCGAAGTAATCGTCAACATCTCTGCCGTTTACTGTGATGTTGCCTGTGCCTGCATAGAGGCGAACGCGGGCAACGGATTTCTTTCTTCTGCCTGTGCCGTAGAAGTAGGGTTTAGCGCTTGTATACATAATCTTGCTCCTCCTTAATCTTAGTCAACCGTGTAAGGAACGGGCTTCTGAGCTGCCTGACCGTGCTCGCTGCCTGCGTAAACCTTAAGGCGTGTGATGCTTGTATCGCCGATTGTGTTGTGGGGAAGCATACCCTTGACTGCGAGAGTCATAGCAAGCTCGGGCTTTGTAGCCATGAGAGTCTTGTACTGAACTTCCTTGAGACCGCCGATATAGCCGGAGTGGCGGCGATAGTACTTCTGAGTGAGCTTCTTGCCTGTGAGAACAGCCTTGGAAGCATTGATTATGATAACGAATTCGCCGCAATCCACATGAGGTGTGAATTCGGGGCGATGCTTGCCTCTGAGAATGTTGGCAGCGGCAACGGCGGTTTTACCGAGGGGCTTGCCTGCGGCGTCGATGACATACCATTTGCGTTCCAGAGTTTCTTTTTTAGCCATGAAAGTGGACATCTTTTATTCCTCCGATGTATTTTTCTTTGATAGGGCATAGTACGCCCTTTTTTGCAACGATAGGATTATAGCATATCACACACTCTTTGTCAATACCTTTTTTGAAAAAAACTTCAAAAATTCAATTTAGATGCCTCATATCTTCGATTTTCTCCGTAAATCTCGCGTTTTCTCACTCTATCCGAGCGGCAAAGGCACGAAAATCACGCTTTTTGATTCCGCTTTTTTATCCGTAATCGGTTGACATGGCGCGGCTTTTTATGTATAATAATGAAAATATATATAGAATACAGGAGAAATATAAGATATGGTAGTAAGCGATAAGTTCGGAAAAGAGGGACTGACCTTTGACGATGTGCTTCTTATCCCCGCGAAAAGCGATGTGCTTCCCAATCAGGTGGAGCTTTCCACAAGGCTGACTAAGAAGATAAGACTCAATACGCCCATCATGTCTGCGGCAATGGATACCGTAACGGAATCGGGTCTCGCCATAGCCATGGCACGCGAGGGCGGAATAGGTATAATCCACAAGAATATGACGATAGAAATGCAGGCGGATGAGGTTGAAAAGGTAAAGCGAAGCGAAAACGGCGTTATTACAAATCCGTTTTATCTTGCACCGGATAATTTTGTCTACGAGGCGGAAGCACTCATGCATAAATACAAGATTTCCGGCGTTCCCGTTTGCATCGAAGGGAAAAAGCTTGTCGGCATCATCACAAATCGCGATATGCGTTTTCTCACGGATATGAATATGAAAATAGGCGATGTCATGACAAAGGAAAATCTCGTCACGGCACCTGTCGGCACCACACATGAGGAGGCAAGCAGAATCCTCTGCAGGCATAAGATAGAGAAGCTTCCGCTCGTCGATGAAAACGGCAATCTCTGCGGACTCATCACCATAAAGGATATACAGAAAGCATCGCGCTATCCCAATTCCGCAAAGGATGAGCGCGGCAGACTGCTCTGCGGTGCGGCTATAGGTGTTACTGCCGATATACTTGAGCGTGCAGGAGCACTGCTCGCGGCAGGTGCGGATGTGCTCGTGCTTGATTCGGCGCATGGTCATTCCGCGGGAATAATAAACAGTGTGCGCAAGGTAAAGGAAGCTTTCCCCGACTGTCAGCTTATCGCGGGCAATATCGCGACGGCTGAAGCGGCGCGCGACCTCATCGAGGCAGGCGCGGACGCCGTCAAAGTCGGCATAGGTCCCGGCTCCATCTGCACAACGCGAATTATCGCAGGCATAGGTGTGCCGCAGGTCACGGCTATATACGATGTGGCGCAGGTGGCGGCGGAGTATGATGTTCCCGTCATTGCGGATGGCGGCATAAAATACAGCGGCGACCTTGTAAAGGCGATCGCCGCAGGTGCTGATGCCATCATGATAGGCTCACTCTTCGCGGGCTGTGAGGAAAGCCCCGGTGACAGCGAAATCTATCAGGGCAGACGCTTCAAGGTTTACCGCGGCATGGGCTCGCTTGCCGCTATGGAAAAGGGCTCTAAGGACAGATATTTCCAGACAAATACGAAAAAGCTTGTTCCCGAGGGTGTAGAGGGAAGAGTACCCTACAAGGGTCCGCTTGCAGATACGGTATATCAGCTCGTCGGCGGTATGCGCTCGGGCTTCGGCTACTGTGGCTGTGCAACGGTCGATGAGCTGAAAAAGAACGGCAGATTTATCCGCATCACCGGCGCGGGACTTCGTGAATCTCACCCGCACGATATAAACATCACAAAGGAAGCGCCCAACTACAGCTCAAACGGCTGATACTTTTAAATAAAGTGCGACGCACTTCGGAGGCATATAAAAATGGCAATCAATGTCGATATAATGGGCAGAGCGGTATACGAATACCGAAACGAAAAAACAGGCAAGAGCTTTTCCATGCCCTACAGGTATTATTTTCCCTCTTCCTATAACGAAAACGATGACAAAAAATATCCGATGCTCTTTTTCCTGCACGGACACGGCGAATGCGGAACAGACAATGAGCTTCAGATAAGGGTACTGCACAAGGAAAACAGGCTGATAGATATGACGATAGAACGCGACGACTGCATCATAGTCGCGCCGCAGTGCCCATGCAATACGGAGCTGGAATGGGTGCCTGTGAACCACAAGTGGAATACAGGATCGCGCGCTCTCGCAGAGGAACCGACCGTCGGCATGGCTGCGGCGATGGAGCTGCTCGATAAATTCCTTGCATGCGGCAAGGTTGATCTTTCCCGCGTATATGCGGCGGGCATATCCATGGGAGGCTACGGCACATGGGAGCTGATAACGCGCCGCCCCGAGGTTTTTGCGGCGGCAGTCCCTGTCTGCGGCTCGGGTATACCCGATATGGCGGATAAACTCGTGAATATGGGCATATGGGCTTTCCACGGCGAAGCCGACGGGACTGTTCCTCCGCAGGGCACAAGAGACATGGAGGCGGCGATAAAAGCCGCAGGCGGCACTAAAATGAAGGCAACATATTTCCCGGGAGTCGGTCATGATTCATGGATTCCCGCATACAAGACCGAGGGACTCATGAATTGGCTCTTCTCGCAGAAAAAATAAGGCATCAGAGGTAAAAAGACAAAAATGACTTCTTTTTTCGCATCGGTCAAAAATTTCATAAAGAAAAACACCGTTATGACAGTTGCCCTCACGGCGGCTGTCATAACAAGTTTTACAGTGCCGATAGACAGGGAATATATCGGCTATTTTGATTTCAAAACTCTTACCTGCCTTTTTTCCGTACTGGCGGTCGTCTGTGCACTGAAAAATATCAGGTTTTTCTATATCCTTGCCAAAAGGATAGTGCGCATTTTCAAAAATACGCGCATGAGCATACTCGCTCTCGTGTATATCACTTTCATCGGCTCCATGCTGATAGCAAACGATATGGCTCTGTTGACATTTTTGCCGCTCGGATATTTTGTCCTCACGACGACAGGCAAGGAAAGGCACATGGCTTTCACATTTATCATGCAGAATATCGCGGCAAATCTCGGCGGTATGCTCACGCCTTTCGGCAATCCGCAGAATCTCTATCTCTATACGAAATTCAATATCCCGAACGGCGAATTCATAACGATAATGGCACCGCCGTTTGCGCTTTCGGTAGCGCTGATAACTCTCTGCTGTATCGTATTTATAAAGCCGGAGCCGCTCGACATACCGGATGGCGAGGATAAGTTGCCGCCCGCGAGAACGGCGCTTTATCTCTGCCTTTTCGCACTGGCGATAGCGATAGTTTTCCGTGGGATTCCGTATTGGATAGGGCTTATCGTCATCCCCGCGGTGCTCCTTTTCGCGGACAGAAAGGCGCTTGCCGCCGTCGATTATCCGCTGCTTTTCACATTTGTTTTCTTTTTTATTTTCTCGGGAAATATGGCTCGTATAGGCGCAGTGCGCGAGTTTTTCTCGGTGCTCATGGAGAAGAGCACTCTTCTTTTCTCCGTGCTCTCGTGCCAGTGCATCAGCAATGTCCCGTCGGCGATACTGCTTTCGCAGTTTACGGATAATTATCCCGACCTGCTCGTCGGTGTCAATATCGGCGGCGTCGGCACGCTTATCGCTTCGCTTGCCAGCCTTATCACTTTCCGCGAATATTGCAGGCACAATCCGGGAAAAGCTGGATACTATGTGCGCACATTTTCGCTTTTCAACTTCGGCTTTCTCATAATTCTCACGGGATTTATGATGTTACTCAAATCAATGCGCTAAAAAATTTTCAAGTGTATTGACAAAATTCGTCATTTATGATACACTGTTTTTAATATGAATGAGAAAAAAAGAGGCAGTTTTATGTTGAAGGATATGAATTTTGAGGAATTGCTTGCTGCGGCTGTGGAGTCGAATTCCGACGCACTGCTTGAGCTGAGCGACAGATACCATAAGGGAACGGGCGGCGTTCCCCAGCGTGACGAGGTCAAGGCTTATACATATGCGATGCAGGCTTGCACTGCCGGAAATATCGAGGCGATAGCCCGCATAGCCGATTATTATGCAAAGGGCAGAGGCGGCGCCCCGCTTGACGAAGAAAAGGCGAAAGCCCTGCTTCTTGAGGGTGAGAAGGCAGGTTCTATCCGCTGCCTGCAGAAGATAGCACATAATTACAAGAACGGCGAATGCGGCTTTCCCAAGGACGAGACAAAGGCTATAGAATACTGCACAAAGATAATCGCAAATCCGAAGGATGATGCAAATGTCAAGGGCTATGCATATACCTGCATCGGCTCCATATATGAGGATGGCAGAATAGGTGCCGAAAAGGATATCAAAAAGGCGCTGACCTTCTATCAGAAAGCGGCAAAGACAGGCTATGCCTTTGCTTATGTGCTTCTCGCAAATTATAAGCGTAAGCTTTACCTGCCGGAGCTGGAAAAGACAGTTTCCGCAGGCGGCGAAGGCACAATGACCCCTGAGGAAAAGAACGCTGTCAAGGCAAGCTGTGAAAAGCTGAAGGAAAGCATAAATACGGCAAGCGACCTCTATGCTCAGGCAAGAGATATTGCCGAAAAAGATGCCGATACGCCTGTTTTCGAGTGTGCGAAGGCTTATCTCGAGCAGACGGATGACGACTATGCGCGCCTCTCTGTTTTTGAAAAGAAATTTGCTCTCGCTGACGCCGAAAACTACGATGCCGACGAAAAGGTAAATATGGGAACGTTTTCAATAACGCTTGACAGCGGCGATGATGACGAAACATATACGGAGGAAGCCGACACGCAGTATGATATAAGCGAGTCTTATGACGGCGCGGAGCAGGAGAGAGATTTCAATGCAAAGATAGATGAGCTTCTCGACAGGCTTCCTTTCCTGAAAACGAAGAAATCAAAGTTCATTTTCAAGGTGAGTGTATTTTCCGTGGTGTGCGCTCTTGTGGCGCTTGCCGTGGTGCTCATAATAGCGGGGGCTTCAAAGGGCTGATAAACAGAATACAGAAAAAAGCAAGGCACCGCCTTGCTTTTTTGACAGATAACCGAATAAACCGAAAGGAAAATAACGATGGATTACGAAAGAGCGGGAGAACGGGCGCGTGCGCTTGTTTCAAAAATGACCGTAGAGGAGAAAGCTTCTCAGCTTCTCTACAATTCGCCTGCCATAGAGCGGCTCGGAATACATGAATACAACTGGTGGAATGAAAGCTCGCATGGCGTGGCAAGATGTGGCACAGCAACTGTCTTTCCGCATTCGATAGGGCTTGCCGCAACATTTGACGGTGTGTTGATACATGATGTTGCGGATGTGATATCCACAGAGGCTCGTGTCAAATACAATCAGCATGAAAAATACGGCGACTACGATATTTATAAGGGGCTTACCTTTTGGGCGCCGAATATAAATATTTTCCGTGACCCGCGTTGGGGCAGAGGGCAGGAGACGCTCGGCGAGGATCCTTTTCTTACTTCTTTTCTTGCCGCGGCTTATATAAACGGAATACAGGGCGACGGCGAATTTCTGAAAGCTGCCGCCTGCGCGAAGCATTTTGCCGCGCATTCGGGGCCGGAGGGCTCGCGCCATTCGTTTGACGCAAGGGTCAGCGAGCATGACCTGTGGGAAACATATCTGCCTGCATTTGAAAATGCGGTGAGATGCGGCGTTGCCGGTGTGATGGGAGCATACAACAGGCTGAACGGCGAGCCATGCTGCGGAAGCCGCCGATTGTTGACGGAAATACTGCGGGAGCAGTGGGGCTTTCGCGGATATATCACCTCGGATTGCGGCGCACTGCGCGATTTTGTCGATGGGCACAAATGCTGTGATACGCCAAAGGAAGCCGCCGCCATGGCACTGCATGCCGGATGCGAGCTGAACTGCGGCGATGTTTATTCCCACCTGATAGATGCGTATGAAGAAGACCTGATAACGGAGGAGGACATAACCAAAGCCGCAGAGAGCCTCTATACGATAAGATTTCTGCTCGGCGAATTTGAGGAGAAGCGCCCATGGTCAGAACTGCCGTACAGCCTGCTCGATTGCCGCGAGCACAGGGCACTCAATCTGAAAGCGGCGGAGGAGAGCATTGTCCTGCTGAAAAATGAGGGCGGTTATCTTCCTCTGGACGGCAAAGCAAAAAAGATAGCCGTGATAGGACCGAATGCTATATCTACGGCAGCTCTTGAGGGAAATTATTTCGGCTATGCCTCTGAATATATCACTGTGGCGGACGGAATACGCCGCGAATTTCCCGATGCGGATATAAAGGTGGAGCACGGTTGCAGGCTGACGAAAGAAAAACTCTGCGACTGGAGCGGCTTTTCAAATATGTACAGCGATGCTGCCGCGGCAGCATCGGAAGCGGATATCACCGTGCTTTGTCTCGGACTTGACTGCACCGTAGAGGGCGAGGAGATACAGGGAGCCTCCGGCGATTATCTTGACCATGGCGACAGGAAGGTGCTTTTCCTGCCGAAGCCTCAGCAGAAGCTCGCCGAGATGATATGCGATGCCTGCGAAAATGTAATCGTCGTCATGCTCTGCGGAAGCTCGATAGATGTAGGCGAAAAGGTGAGAAATCACGCGAAGGCACTCCTTTATGCATGGTATCCGGGTGCGCTCGGCGGTCTTGCTGTCGCACGCGTGCTTTCCGGCGCTGCAAATCCCTCGGGCAGACTGCCTGTCACAATATATCGCGGCGAAACGGAGCTGCCCGATTTCTCCGATTATGCGATGGACGGCAGAACATACAGATATATGAGGGAAGAGCCGCTTTATCCTTTCGGATATGGGCTTTCATATACGCATTTCGTATACAGTGATGCCAAAATAATCGGATGCGACGACGAGCGTGTGAGAGTTTCTGTAAAGATAACGAATACGGGAGGGAGCAGAGGCATCGAAAAGGCACAGCTCTATGCCGCTTTCTCCGACAGCCGAACGACTACACCGAACTTCCAGCTTTGCGCTGTATGTGCCGCAGAGCTTGATGCGGGTGAGAGCAGAACGGTTATTCTCGAAGCCGAGAGATATTGGATGAGTGCCGTGCTTGCCGATGGAAGGCGTGTGACGCCCGACGGAAGTATCCGCCTGTATATCGGCGGAAATCAGCCGGATTTGCGCAGTCTCAGCCTGACAGGGAAGCCGTGCATTACACTTGATTTGAAATAAAACAGAAAAACGCTCTGCAAAATGCAGAGCGTTTTTCTGTTTTATCAGAGCGTTTTTTTTGTTTTATTTTTCCAGCATATCGATGCGGTGCTGATGGCGTCCGCCCTCAAACTCCGTTCCGATGAATATTTTTGCTATTTCCTCTGCTGTGGAGATGCCGATGATTCTTGCGCCCATGCAGAGCACATTTGCATTATTGTGCAGGCGGGTGAACTTGGCGGAAACGGTATCGCCGCAGAGTGCCGCGCGGATACCGCGATGCTTATTTGCCGCGATGCTCATGCCGATGCCCGTGCCGCATACGAGTATGCCGAAATCGGCACCCGCATTTACGGCTTCGCAAACCTTGCCCGCATATTCGGGATAGTCTACGGAGGCATCGGAATTTGTGCCCATATCAACGCATTCATATCCCATCTGCGTGAACATTTTTATCAGCTCGTTTTTGTAGAGATAGCCGGCATGGTCTGCACCAAAAACAATTTTTTTCATAATGTATTCCTCTTTCTTATTATTTTGTCATTTTGCCGCCTGCTCTTTTTCCGCAAGCTCGCGTTCTGCCTGCGAAGCGCGAAGATAGACGGGCAGGAGCGCACTGTCGCTGAAAATGCTCTTGTCGGAGGCATTTTCATATGTATCTAGAGCAAGAAGCGCCGTCGAATATCCGCTCTGCGGTATCAGCAGACGCGGCGTGTCGGCGATAGCCGCCGCTTTTTTGAGCAGAGCATATCCGTCGCCCGCCGAATATACAGGCTCATCATAGCCGGCAAGCTCCGCTGTCAGATCGGAGAGTGAGACGAGTCTGTCCTCGCAAAGGCGGGTAAGAACGCCGCTCTCAAGGCGGAAGAGCGCATTATACAGCTGATTTCTGCGCGCGTCCATAACAGGGCAGAGAATCGCATTTTCGCATAGCGGGCGGAGATTGTATGCGAGCGAGAGGAGCGTGGAAACGCCAACGCATGGCTTGCCCGTGGCAAAAGCCAGCCCTTTTATTTCCGAGATGCCGATGCGCACGCCCGTAAACGACCCGGGACCTGCCGTCACGGCAAACAAATCTATATCATGAGCCGACATATGGAGCGATTCGAGCGCCGTTTTTATCATGGGGAGCACCGTTTCACTGTGCGTCAGCCCTGCCTCAAGCGTAAAAACGGCAAGCGGCTCGCGACCGTCCGTTATCGCTGCGGAGGCGGATTTTGCCGTGGTATCGAGAGCTAAAATTTTCATTTTCCGTGTGTTTCCTTTCGGACTTCATTCTATTTCTATTCTGCGGCTGTCGGGACTGTCGGCGGTCTTGCTTATCGTAACGCGCCGCGCGCCCTCGGGGATGAAATCAGTGATATTTTCGCACCATTCCGCTATGCAGATGCCGCTGTCGAGATAATCGAAAAATCCGCATGAATAGAGAGCTTCCTCGCTGTCGATACGGTACATGTCGAAGTGATAGAGCGGTATTTTTCCGCGGTAGGCGTTGACTATCGTATATGTCGGACTCTGCACGCGCACATCGGGGCAGAGCACACTTGCCACTCCGCGCACGAACGCCGTTTTTCCGACGCCGAGGTCGCCGAACATGGCGACAAAATCGCCGCATTTCAGCTCTTTGGCAAGCTCTTTTCCGAGAGCTTCCGTCTCCGCAGGAGAATTTGTAATATATTCCATATCAAAAAACCTTATCTTTTTCTCGCAAGGCGCGAAATGCCGTCGGCAAGACCGCAGATCAGCGCTTCTATATCCTCATGCGTATTGTAAAGCCCAAAGCTTATACGGATAGTGCAGTCGGCATTTTCGTCGGAAAGTCCAAAGGAAGAGAGCGCACTGCTTCTGTGCCGCGTATTTGAGGAGCAAGCCGAGCCTGATGAGACGAAAACGCCGTGTGACGAAAGATGATGGAGCATCGTTTCACTGCGGATTTTCGGCACGGTGAGGCTGACGATGTGCTTTACGCGCACGGCAGGCTCGTTTATGATGACGGAGCCCTCCGGCAGGGAAGAAATCTTCTCGCAGAGGTATGAATAAAGGTCGGCGAAATGCGCCGCATTTGCCGCTATATCGGAGCCGATTTCCTTTGCCGCCGCGCCGAAGCCTATTATGCCGATGGTATTTTCCGTGCCGGAGCGGAGCCCCTGTTCCTGCCCGCCGCCGAAGATGACGGGGGAAATATTGCCGTTTTTGAGTATTCGCTCGGAAATATAAAGCGCGCCGACGCCTTTCGGTCCGTATATCTTATGCGATGAAACGGAAATAAGGTCGGCATCGGGAAAGCGCTCGAGCGGAAATTTGCAGAAAGCCTGCACCGCATCGAAATGCACGCTTGCCTCGGGGGCAAGCTCACGCGCGAGCTTTACTATATTCCATACATCGTGGAGCGCGCCCGTTTCGTTGTTTACGACCATAGCCGAAACGAGAACGACACTGCGGTCAAGCTCGCTTCTGTATTTTTCCATATCCCATACGCCGCGCGGCGAGGGAATGGTCACTACCTTAAAGCCGAACTCCGAGAGGCGCCTGCCGCATTCGAGAACAGAGGAATGCTCGGATTCTCCGAGGATTATCTTGCCGCCGGCAAAGCGCTTTTTGGACATAGCCGTGCCGATGATGGCAAGATTGTTTGCTTCTGTGCCGCCCGAGGTGAAGACAAGCTGTCTTTCGGGCTTTTTCACATCGGCGAGCTTCTGGCGGATGAGCGCCGCCGCTATATTTGCCCGCGCTTCGTTTACCGCCTTTTCCGCTTCAAGCCCCATGAGATGAAGCGATGATGGATTTCCGTAGATATCCGTCAGGGCTTTTTCCATTGCCGCCGTAGCCGCATCGCAGGGTCTCGTCGTCGCGGCGTTGTCGAGATAAGCTGCCACTTTTTGTCCTCCGCTTAAAACCTGATGTTTTCTATCATTTTGTTTGCGCTTTCAAGTCCGCCCTCGAAATTTTCGGCGGTGGCGAAATATGTGAAAATATAGAGATGATATTTATATGCGCCGACCGCCTGAAGCGCCGTATATTCCTTATCGCCTATTTTGAAAGAAAGTGTATATTTGCAGGCGGGGACATTGCCGAGCTGGAAATTTTCCGTGTAGGATTCTGTGAGGGTAACATCTCTGAAAGTCTCGCCGAGAGTTTTCATATAGTGATTTCTGTAGTAATCGTCGATGCTCTCGTATCCGCTCTCCGGTGTGACCTGTGTCATGCTGACTGTTCTGCCGGAAGCATCGCTTGCGGCGGCAAAGCCGTTTGAAACATCGACATTCCATGTGTTCGGAACAAAGAACTCATATTCGATAAAGTCGCTTTCCACGCGCTTCATACCGCTCGGAATGTCGCTTTTCCCGCAGGAAGCAAGCACGAGTGCGAGCATGAGCACAGCCATAGAAAATGCCAGAATTTTTTTCATAATTTTTACTCCGTCTGATTTATTATCCGAATATTATATTTTTATTATTATACATCTTATGCCGCCGTATGTCAAGAGAGATGAATGCAAATAAAAAGTAAATAAAAGCATTGATTTTCGCGGGCAAAGGTGATAGAATATACACGAGCCGCAAAGCGGCTTGGTGAGTTCGTAACCATCCTCACCTAAAATAAAACTAAGGAGTATAATAATGAAAGAAAAAACACGATTTATCACAAGGGCGGCGCTTATTGCCGCGATTTACACCGTGCTGACGGGAATTTCTCATCTCGCAGGGCTTGATAAAGGAGTAATACAGCTTCGCATTTCCGAAGCCCTCTGCTTCCTGCCGTGCTTTTTACCATCTGCGATACCGGGGCTTTCCATAGGTTGCCTGATATCGAATATCATCTACGGAGGAGCACTGCCCGATATCATTTTCGGCACGCTCGCTACGCTCGTCGGTGCGCTCGGTACATACCTTTTGCGAAAGCATCCGCTTCTCGCACCCATTCCGCCGATACTTGCAAACGCGCTGATAATCCCGCCGGTGCTGATTTTTGCCTACGGAGCGACGGAGGCTTATTGGTTTATCCTGCTCACGGTGACGGCAGGTGAGGTGCTCGCCTGCGCAGCGGTCGGCTATCCGCTCATGTTCATGATGAGAAGATATAAGCTCTTTTCTTTCCAGCTTCCGAAAAAGAAAAAATAAAGGAAGCGCACACTCTCCCGATTTTGCCCGAACTGCTCAACTTTTGCTTGCATAAAATTCAACTGACGGGTTATTGATTTATTGCCGCACATGTGCTAAAATGGGATTGTGAAAAAAATCCGGAACTTTTTTTCGAAAATCGCAAACCAAAATGCCGTTTCAGACACTATATATATGAAGCCGGCAATAAGTAAGACAAAAGAGGAGAGCAAACAATGGAATTTAAGCAAAACGAAAAATATTTCCGCAGTAAAAACACACATTTTTACATAGGGGTGCCGATGCTTGCGGTGGGCTTAGCGCTCGTCGTACTTCAGCGCGCTTTCTGGCTCTATTATTATTTCCTTATCATCGGCGCGGCACTCGGTATTGCCGGCGCGCTGATTGCCTTCGCTCCGCAGTGGAGCCGCTCGGGCGATAAGGATATCGATGAGCAGATAAAAAAGGAAACCGACGGTTATCTGAAAAAGAAGATAGATGAGCTGGACCTTTACGGTGTGCTTTCACCGAATGCGGATTCGGTAGTTGTATCGGGCTATATTTTTGATTCCGACGGAGTTCTTGTGCGCCGCGGACTTGACGGAAAGATACGCGCCTCGGAATATTCCGTCGCTGCCATTATCGTCACGAAAAAAGGCATGGTTACGGTTAAAAAGACCTTTTCGCTCGTGGACGACAAAAAGACGGAGGAGACAAAGGAATTTCTCTTTGCGGAGACGGACAGAGCAGAGGTTGCAAGCCGCATGGCGGAATTTAACGACGGCAAGCACATCTGCGAGATAAAAACAGCCGATTTTATGCTTTACAGCGACGGAATCATAGCTTTTCGCGCACCTACGGTGCCGAATGCGCTCGTGGAAAGCGCCGCCGAAAACATAAATATGCTGATAAAACGCGCAAAATCGACGGAAAAATAAAAATAAAGAAATATGCCGGAAGCTGATATAAATCCCATACAGACACTTGAAAAAACAAAAAATTATCTCTTTTAAAAAATACCCCCAAAATCCGAACGCCCGAAAGCGGAAGCTCTCGGGCGTTTGGATTTATGTTATTTTTCAAGCTTTGCGTTTGTCTTTGCCATGAATTTTTCACTCTTGATGATAAAGCGCTCATGCGTGCCGCTTCCTATTTCGCCGCATTCGTCATATGCCGAAACGGAGAAAACGAGCCTTCTGCCGTCTACTTCGGTGAGAGTGCTTTCGCAGTAAACGCGCATACCCGTCGGCGTTGCCGAGGTATGCTTTATATTCAGCGCCGTGCCTACGGTAGTTGTGCCTTCCTCAAGATACGGAGCCACGCTCTCGGATGCCGCTCCCTCCATGAGCGCGACCATTGCAGGTGTTGCATAAACGGGAAGAAGTCCGCTTCCCATTGCCTGCGCCGAATTTTCCTCTGTCACGAGGGTTTCTTTTCTGCCTTTGATTCCTGCTTCCATAATTCATTTTCCTTTCTGAAAATATCCGTTTTATCTGAATTTTGCCAGCCGATTTTTGAATATCAGCGCCACGGGATTAAGGAGATGGCTGTCCAGATCGACCTGATTCAAGATTATCTTGCCCTTGCCGTATGATTTTTCCGCTGTGGCATGGGCGGGGTACAGCTTCTGCCCCCATGCGCTTCCGCGGAGACTGTTTCCGCTTGTGAGTATCGGCGTGAAATCGTCGCTTCGGAATGTCGCTCTGAGCAGAGGCGTCATCATATCCTCATCCTCATTATACCAGAAGCGGAAATCTTCTGCCTCAAAACCCGAGACAAGCGGATGACCCGTCTTTCTCGAAACAAAATGGAGCGGACGCATGCCGCAGTTTTTAGCGATGACTTCACTCCCCGCGATATTGTAGGTTCCGGCGGGAATATCGCTTATCACGAGCGTTTCACCGCTCTCGGCTTTTGCGAGGAGTGCCTTCTCATCATTTGCAAATTCTTCGTAGGTAACGAATATCGCGGGAGAAAAATCGGCTTTCTCGCGCTCGAAAATCACGATTGGCTCATCGCTGTAGTGGAGCACATTACCGTCACCGTCAATCAGAGCCGTGCGGAAAATATAATTTTCTCTTCCGCTCACCAATGGCGCGGTAAATACGGCTTTGCCCTGCATAAATGAGGAATTTTCGCCGAAATCGGCGGGAAATTCCGCACGGGAGACAAGCTCTCCCGCGGAATTTATCAGCTCTGCGCGGAGCGTATGCCCGCATGAAACCTCATGCGTATCGTTGCATATCCATATCTCTATCTCGGCTTTGTCGCCGGAGAAGAATGTCTTTCTGTCAGTTCGCAGACTGACCATGAGCGGCGTGAGCGCATCGCGGTAGACATAGAAGGCGGGCTTGGGATTTCGTTCGCAATCGACTATTGTTTTCATCCAGCCCGAGGGCCATGCATCTATGAAAAGATGAATGGCAAAGGTGACCATGTCGCTGTTGCGGCGGAAGGCTTCGGTCTGGAGTTTTGTCCCGATGCACTGGTGGCGCTGACTTGCCGCCACCCAGCCCTCGAGCGTATCCTGCCTGTCATAGAAGAAATACGACATATCGCCGCTCTGCGAGTTTACTATCCTGTCGGGGTCCCAGTCTTTTTCTTCTTCGGGCATCTGCGGGAGCCACTCTGCGGGATAGCGGCGGCGCATCAGCGAAACGGGGTCAAGTCCCTCGGCGCCGTATTCTCCGCAGCCGTAATACCAGCCGTCGGCGACACCGAGCCAGTAGCCGCGGTAAACGCGCCCCATGTCTATGCCGTGTCCGTTATACCACATGGTATATGTGTGGTTGTCGGGCAGGGTAGTCGACGGCGGGTCATAGTCGCCGTCGATATGCTTTATCGCCCTGTCTGGATTGAGCAGAAGAACGGCTTTATCGCAGGCAGAGAAGAAATCTTCAAGCTCGTGCCGCACAAAATGCCTGTGCGGCTTGCCCGAAGCATTTGCAAAGGGCTCGTTCATATACGATATCAGCACAGTGCAGGCATAGGGGCGGATAAGCCGCTCCATATCCTCGCACATGCCGAGTGCGGTGGCAAATTTTGTCCTGCGCATATTTGTAAAGAGCGGCAAATCCGTCTGTATGAGCAGACCTATCGTGTCGCAGAGTTCGTATATCTCTTTCTGCACGGGGCGCTGGGTGAGGCGCAGGAAATTCATATTGCAGGCTTTTGCCATGAGCATATCATAGAGCAGCATATCGAAATCTCCGCGCATTACGTCCTGCTGTTCATAGCCCATCGTGTTGGCACCGCGCAGGCGCATCGCCTTGCCGTTCAGGAAAAACATGCCTTTCTTGCCGCCGTCCTCGCCTGTTTCAAAGCTTCGCATGCCGAATGTGCGCTCGGCGCAGTCGGCTTTTCTGCCGTCGACTGTAAGAGCGGCAAGCGCCTTGTAGAGATAGGGCGTGTCCTGCTCCCAAAGGCGGATATTGTCCATTTTCATGCGCAGACGGACGAGGCTCGCGCCGCGGTAGAAGGAGAGAACCTGTTTTTCCTTCATGCGCTCGGGATTTTCGAGGTCGCAGGCGCGGATGATGTTTCCGTTATCATCACCCGAGAAGGTTATCGGAGTATATTCGAAATCTTCGAGTACCTTTTTCTCAAAATTCTTGCCGTATACGGAGAAGGAAAGGCGCACATCTTTGGGCGGAATATAATCGCAGTTGTATATTTCGCACCATATTTCGTATTCGCCGCTTTTCGGCATCGGGCGCACGAAAAGGTCGGAGATGAACATTCTGTCGCGTATCTCGGTGTAAACGCCCTGATAGATTCCCATCCCGGGCGGGCAGTGGTGCCAGCCGAGTGCCGCGTCGTCATATCCGGGACCTGTGGCGGCATACATTTTGTCGCCCTCAAGCCGCATATTGTCATGGTCGGGCGCGCTGTTGCCGTTGTAGGGGTAGTCGTTTTTGACGACTACAAGAAGCGAATTTTTGCCTTTTCTGCAAAGCCCGCTTATGTCAAATTCAAACGGGGCGAAAAATCCCTCGTGCGTGCCGGCAAGATTGCCGTTTACATAGACTTCGCAGGCGTAATCCACACCGTCGAAATGCAGAAATGCGGCTTTCCCGCAGGGAATTTCGTCCATCTCGAATTCCGTGCGGTAATATGCTGTCTTGTCCCCGATGGGACCCTGATAGTGCGGGATGGTTACGCTTTCCCATTCGCCCCCGCCCGCGAGAACGGACAAAATATTGCTCCTGTCCGCTTCGGTCTGCACGCGGTAGTCGAATTTACGCAGGTCAGTGCGGATGCGTGTTTTTTCGCATTCGGGCGCGATATCCTGCATGAAAGGCTCGTACTTTTGACGGAGCTTTTCTATCTCGGCATCAAGCTCCTCGCGGGTACTCATCTTCGCGGGAACGCGGAGCGGCTCTTCGCCTTTTGCATCCGAAAGGGAAAAAGAAATGCCGTTCCACGGAGCAGGTGTCGGAAATCTCAGCGGTGCGCGTTTTGCGCCTATGTCATTTGCGGCGATAGCGCCGAAAAAATCAGCCATATATAACCTCCTTTTTCAAGATATTATTACAGGTAAATTAAATCATATTATCCGCCAAAAGTCAACAGATATAAATAATTTTCCGCAAGATTGACAATAATCGCAAAAGATGGTATACTTATAAAGCGAAAAAACGAAAGGGGAGAGGCGGATGAAGATTCTGATATCGGGAATAACGATGGCGGCGGCAGGCACGGAGCGCTCTTTTCTCACATATGCCGAGTCGCTCGACCGCGAAAATAACGAAATTACGCTTCTTCTTGCCGAGAGGAGCGGGGCACTTTTGCCTTATGTTCCCGATGGCATAAAAACCGAAGAAATAAAATCCGGCGGCTCGCTTTTTACGATGAACGGCAAAAACGCGAAGAGCGTTCTCTTGCGTGAATTTGCGCGAAAGCATCCCGTGAAAGCACTGAAAACCGCGCGCTATCTTCCTTTTTATATAAGAAACCGCGGATTTGCCGCCATGAGAATATGGCTCTGCGCCATGCGCTCGCTTCCGCCGTTTGATGGCGAATACGACGAGGCTGTGGCTTACTGGGGCGATAAGACGATGTTTTTTGTCGCCGATAAGGTCAGAGCGAAGAAAAAAACGGCATGGCTTCATTTTGAATACGATTATCCGCCGCGCGAGGATGCGCTCTACGGGGAGTATTTTGAAAAATTTGACAGCATTGTCTGCGTTTCGCGCCGAAGCGTCGGAATGCTCCGCGAAAAGTTTCCGCATATTGCGGAGCGCTTTACTTACTTCGAAAATGAAATAAACGAAAATCTTATCCGTCGTCTCGGCGATGTGCCTTGTCCCGAAATGGAGACTTCGGATGTAAAATTGCTCACTGTCGGGCGCGTAAATCCCGTAAAAGGCTACGATATCGCGCTTCCCGCCGTGGCGAAGCTGATAAGCGCAGGGCATAATATAAAATGGTATATCGTCGGCGCGTGCGATGATTTGAGCTATAAGGCGGAGTTTGAGAGGGAAGCGGAAAGGCTCGGTGTGCGCGAAAGATTGATTTTTATCGGCGAGACTGATAATCCGTACAGGTTTATGCGCGCGTGCGATGTGTATCTTCAGCCGTCGAGAAGCGAAAGCTGCGGGCTTGCTCTGCGCGAGGCGTCGGTTTTCGGAAAAACGGCGGTTTGCACCGATATTCCGTCGGCGGCAGGCGCAAAAAACTGCCTCATATGCGAAAAAACAAGCGATTCTGTCTTTGAATCGCTGAAAAGAGCGCTCGACAGCCAAATAAAAGGGCAGTTTTTGGGGTAAAATCGCAATATTAGAAAAAATCGAAAAAACTTTCATAAAAAGTATTGACAATAGGTAAGAAGTGTGATATACTGGTCAAGCCGTTTCGGAGAGGGACGGCGAAACGGTCTTTGAAAACAGAACAACAACGAAAAAGACAAGGAATCTCGTTAATAGAGAACTTTGAACACAAAGTACAAAAAGTAAGAAGAAGCTAAGAAAAAAGCTCTGAATACGATTTAGGCATCGGAGGAGACTTCGATGAATAAATACAATATTTAGAGAGTTTGATCCTGGCTCAGGATGAACGCTGGCGGCGTGCTTAACACATTCAAGT
>CAJKRH010000034.1 GCA_905202255.1 uncultured Ruminococcus sp. | reverse complement strand
AGCGGGAAGATGCAGGGAGGTTTTCTAAGGAGGGAAAGTCCTTAGATGACTTTTGCCGCGCTTTTTGTCAGTAAAAAGTACGATAAACACAAAGTATTTTTAATATAAAAGTAAAATCCAAAGCTCCGTCAACAACCAAAACAAAAAAATTAAATTCTTTATTCGCTTTTTCTTTTGCCATCGCCGCCGCAAAAGAAAAAGCTACAAAAAAGAAAACGCCGATGAAGAGATTTCGCACTCTGCGGAGCGCGACAAGGGCTTCTCGCCCTTGACCTTGGCACCTTTTAAAAAAAAGGTGCACGAAAACTTTGATAAAAGGCGGGGCGAAAACTTTATAGACCTCAAAAACGACAAAAAAGCTGAGGGCGAGCCTCAGCTTTTTTCATATCTTCCGAAGTTTTGCATATGTCGCCATTAGCTTCTTTGTGCCGACGCGGTCAAAGGCTATTTCATAGAGCGTATCCGCGCCCATTTCGCGCACGGAAAGCACCGTTCCCTCGCCGAAAACGGCATGTGCTACTCTTGCTCCGACAGAGAAAACATCCGTCTGTTTCGTCTTGCCGACATTGCCGATAGCACTCGGCTTCGAGAAAAGCTCGGCGGAAATCTGCGGTTTTCTCTTTGCTTGATAAGTCGGCTGTTCATATGCCTGCTTCTGCGCGCGCGAATCCTCCTTGTAGCGCTCGTCGATTTCCTTTATAAAGCGCGACGGCGGATTATATTGCGTTCTGCCGTAGAGCAGGCGCTCGCGCGTATGTATCATAAAGAGCCGTACCTTTGCTCTTGTTATCGCAACATAGGCAAGTCGGCGTTCCTCCTCCAGCTCGGCTTCGTCTATCGCCGATTGCTGACCCGGGAAAAGCCCC
This sequence comes from uncultured Ruminococcus sp., assembly GCA_905202255.1. Classification (GTDB taxonomy): domain Bacteria; phylum Bacillota; class Clostridia; order Oscillospirales; family CAG-272; genus Apopatosoma. Next base: position 18,995 of record CAJKRH010000034.1, on the reverse strand, counting down.
TCCTCCATGCCGGGGAGAAATACTATCGGAAATTCCAGTCCCTTTGCACTGTGCACCGTCATCAATGTGACGGCATCCGCTTCGCTGTCATAATTATCGACATCGGCGACAAGTGCAATTTCCTCAAGGAAGCCCGAAAGACTGATTTCATCTTCCTCGTGCGATTCTTCGTATTCAACGATATTCGAAATAAATTCGTCCACATTCTGGCGTCTGTCAGGCTCTTCTCCGTGCGCCTCGGCGGCGAGAAGCATATCGCGATAGCCCGAGAGCTGCACCGCATTTTCGGCAAGTTCATGGAGCGGAATCTTCCCCGCCATATCGCGCAGGTCGTTTATCAGGCGGCAGAAAGCATCAAGCTTCGGCGCCGATTTTGAGACGGACGGATATTCCGACGCGTGCTCCATCACGGAAAAGAGACTTCTTCTTTCCGTTTCTGCGATGAGCGAAAGCGCATCCACTGTGACATCGCCTATTTTGCGCTTCGGCTCATTGATAATGCGCTTCAGGCGCAGGTCGTCATCGGGATTGTTTATCACCTGAAGATATGCGAGCACATCCTTTATTTCTTTTCTGTCATAGAATCGGCTTCCGCAGAGCACGCGATACGGTATGCCGCTTCGCATGAGCGTATTTTCTATATTGTTCGACTGCGCATTCGTGCGATAGAGCACGGCAAAATCGCCGTATGTGCGCTTTTCGCGGACGATAAGCTCCATTATCTTATTGACAATGAATTTGCCCTCGTCGTTCTGCGTCTGCACCTCTTTTACATAAACCTTATCGCCCTCGCCCGCATTGCACCAGAGTTCCTTGCCGCGCCTGCCGAAATTATTGCGTATCACGGAGTTTGCCGCACCGAGTATATTCTCTGTGGAACGGTAATTCTGCTCGAGCTTGATTATCTTGGTATTCGGTATCTTGTCATCAAAATGGAGAATATTATCTATTGTCGCGCCGCGGAATTTATATATGCTCTGGTCATCGTCGCCGACAGCCATTATGTTATTGTAGCCACCGCCGATAAGCCGCGTCAGCTCAAACTGTGCGGGGTTTGTATCCTGAAATTCATCCACAAGAACATATTGGAATTTTCTCCTGTAATATTCGAGCACATCGGGATTTTCTCGCAGCAACTTCACCGTGAGCATGATTATATCGTCGAAATCCATGGCGTTGGCTTCGGCAAGCCGTCCCTGATAGAGCGTATAGAGCGATGAAATCTGCTGGAGACGATAATCCATGCCTGCCTCCGCATCAAATCCGTGAATATCCGTCAGCTTGCCTTTTGCGCGGCTGATATATGAGAGCGCCGTTTTCGGCGGGATGCTCTTTTCGTCTATGCCGAGCTGTTTTATACATTCCGACATCAGTTTTTTCTGGTCGTCGGTGTCATATATGGTAAAGGAAGAGGAAAAGCCGAGTTTGGCGCAGTGCGAGCGCAGAATGCGCAGGCACATCGAATGAAATGTGCCGCACCAGATATCTTTTGCCGCTTCGCCGACGAGCGCGGAAAGGCGCGTTTTCATCTCGTTTGCCGCTTTGTTTGTAAATGTTATCGCGAGCAGGTTCCACGGAGCGCAGAGCGGCGTGGCAAAGCCCGCGAGCAGCTCGTCGGATGGTATTTCACCCGATGCCGCGGCGCTTTCGAGCGCTTCCAGTTCCTCCTCCGAGAGGGAAGAAGGCACAAGCGGACAGAAATATGCATTGCCATAGCGGAGAATGAATGCTATCCTGTGTACAAGTACGGTAGTTTTACCCGTGCCCGCACCTGCCAGCACAAGGAGCGCACCGTCTGTTGTATATACGGCTTCGCGCTGTTTTTCATTGAGAAATGAATATTTTTTATCAAAAAGCGCATGTTTTGCCTTTATATATCTTTCTTCCATGTTGTTTTTCAGCATTTTTTCTTCTTCCTTGTCTGCTTTTTTCTTTATTTTAAGTATACCATAAATTCCGCCGCGAATCAACATAAAAAGAAAAAACCGTCGGATTTTTTGCCGACGGTTTCATATGTTTTGCTTTCACGCCTCGGATTTTTCCGCCTCGGCGATTTTCGCTTCTATATACGATATGACATCGCCGCGTTCTATGCCGAGCGCATATGCAAATTCATCATAGAGCACCTTTTCGGCGGATACAAGCGCCGCTTCATCTGTCACGCGGAGCTTCTTTCCGCATGCTGAGAGAGCTTTTCTGCGCAGACGGAGCGTTTTTATCATGCGGGTTATGCGTTCGCGGTCGCCCGATGAGGCTATTTCTTTTATTTTTGCAGTCCTCTCGCGGTCGTTTTCTATCCAGTCAAAAGGCTTTTCCGGTATAGACGAAGCGATTATTTCATTTGCTTCATCCTTTGTGAGCACACTCTTCATTTTATCGGAGAGCGGACTGTCCACAGGCACGAAAATCACCGACTTTTCATCGTGAATAGGGTGCAGAATATAATATTCTCTCTGCTTTCCTCCGAAATCACAATTTTTTATTTCCGCTATTCTGCAAACACCGCTTGTCCTGTAACTGACCAAATCATTTACGGTAAATTTCATGTCTATCCTCCTTCGACAAAACAAAATAGGCGACGGATTATCCGCCGCCTATTCTATTTTACCATATTTCAAAGAAAAATGTCACGGACAAAGTTCACAAAAATACAGTGCATTTAATGGAAATATTGCCCAAATCAGAGAATCATCATGAGCTTATTGATATTTTTCTCTTTTGTTCTCTTTGTTACGGTGAACCAGTCGATTATCGTGAGAATGCCGCATAAACCGCCCGTAAGAAGCTTGAGTACGCCCATGCCTATATCGCCGAGCATGAATCTGTCTATGCCGAGACCGCCGATAAGGATAGAGATGATGAGGATTGTCGTGGGATCCTTGAATTCCGTGCACTGAACAAGCGTGAGCTTGTCATCGCTTGCATCGAGAAGCTTCTGTTTGAGAAAAGGAATCTGCTCCTCGGGGAAGTATTTTGCGTTTGCCACCAAAAACTGATTTACTACATTAGCATCCATTTTAAGTTCCTCCAAATAAATTTATAATTTACCCTGTAAAGGAATAAATCCGGGAATCAAGCCGCAATTCCGCCCGACGGCAAAAGCAAGGAGAATAACCGTATATACCGCGAGAAATATGTCGGCGGCGCGGCGGAATCTGCGCATAAAAGCGCAATTTCTGTGCGCAAAAATAAACACATAAAAGGGAATGGTGAAAAAGAAAGGATTATAACGGAAAGCCGTGGCAAAATCCCCATGAAAAGCATGGATATATGCGCGTGTCAGTCCGCAACTGGGGCAGGTAAGACCTGTCAGGCGGAAGAGCGGACAGCCGAAAACGGCAAGTGCCGAAAGAGCGGCAAGCACGGCTGTATGTATGAGGATGGTTTTTGCTGTTTTCACATTTCCTCTGCTGATCGTTTATTATGCTATGAGTATATCATAACTTTTTTACGCTGTCAACATAATTATATAAGATATTTACCGTATTTTGAATGAAAATTCAAGTGGTTAATGCTCTTGATATTCCGAAAGAATCATAAAGCGACTTTTCTTCTTCTCGCGCTTTTCAATGACGAAAAGTACCAAAAGTCATCAAAGAGAGCGTTCCCCTCTCTTTGAGAACTCTTCCCGCGTGCACGAGTTAGTCGCGCGAGCCATGCGTGGCAAGTGCGTGCGGCACAGGGCAGAGCTGAAATCTGCAATGTCGCGCTTTCCGTGGTTTCAACCATACCACGCGTGCGAACATATCACACGAAAAAGCCGAGCAGATTCGTGCACGCATTGTCTGCACGCCCGCTGAAAGTGCAAGGCGGGGATTAACACATATGCGAAGCATGTGTGTTGGCGTCGCCGAGACGGGGCATCGTGGATAGAGTATGTGCGCTGACGGGATGAAAAGTGTATTATTTATTTTGGCTGTTGGCTATACTTGGCTCTGTGTGGAGGATGCATTATCATGTTCCGCCTACTATGCATGGCAAAAATCATTCTATATACAATAAAGGCGCGTCGGTTTCCCGTGCGCGCCTTTACTGTTACATGGCAATATGTTTGTAAGAATGTTAGCTGAAATAATTATTCGGCGAGAGCCGCACCGAGTGCATTGCAAGCAGAAACTGCATCGTCATCCGGTGCTTCATTGCAGATAACATAATCTGCGGCGAAAACACAACCCGCATCTACGCAAGTTTCTTCCCATGTGCGCATCCATTCGCCGTCGCCCCAGCCGTATGAGCCGAAAAGCGCGATTTTTTTGCCTGAGAGTTTTGCTTTGCAATCCTCAAACATGGGAGCAAATTCGCTCTCCTCAAGCACTTCCGCACCCATTGCAGGGCATCCGAAAGCTACTGCATCAAATGCATCAAGCTTTGATGCGTTAAATTGCGATGCGGTAAAAACGGTGACATCGGCACCTTTTGCCTTTGCACCATCGGCAACAGCAGAAGCCATAGCCTCCGTATTGCCTGTTCCGCTCCAAAATACAACAGCAATCTTTTTCATAATATCATCCAACCTTTCTTGTCTTTTAATTTATATCAGGCGTTGACGGCAAGCCTGTCAATCGACCGATGCTTTGCATATGCCGCGAGATAAAGCCGCGTGCATTTTTTATAGGAGGCAAATTTCTTCTTTGCTACCTCGGCGTCTCCGTATACTTTCCACGCGCCTACAAGCTTCGGTTTTGCCGCGCAGTTACGGATAAAGCCCTGAACATCCTCTGCCGGATATCCCAGAAAAAGCCCTATCTCATGGGGAAAGCTCTCAGAAGCTTTCATTCTACGGACAAGCTCTTTTACGCAAAGCTCCGAATCTTTGACAGGGTACCCATATTCTGCGAGAATATCGCGCACAAGCGAATTTTTAAAATCCTCTCTCAATTTTTCAGGACGGTAAATATATATGAGTATGCGGCTGTCGGTGATTTTCACGGGGATCATGCGCAGACCGCGCGGCACAAATGCGCGGTTGATTCTGCTGAGTTCCGCAGTCAGCTTTTCTTTGCTTTCAGGAGGACAACTGAAAAGACTGCCTGTTTTGAGCCCCGCGAGAGTCGGCGAGCTGTGTTCTATTATCAGGGAATCCGGCATAGGTTCACGCTCCTTGGTTAGCATACGCTAACCGATGAATTTAAAATAAAAGCCTCTCGGCGTTTACGCTGTCATTATACTACAAAAAGCGCCGCCTGTCTGCTCCGAAAGGCAAGAAATACGCTCCGAAAAGACAGAAATGAAAAAATCGGCGCCGCGCTTCCGACATGGCGGATATCGGAAACGCGACGCTTGCACTGGGTGCATAAGGCTTATTTCCGACTTCCGTTTCGGTATTCGCTCGGCGAAACGCCCATGACATCGGCAAAGGCTTTTGCAAATTTTGAGCTGTTGCTGTAGCCGAAACGACCCGCGATATCGAGAACGGTGGCGTCGCTCTCGCGCAGAGCAAGTGCAGCAGCCTGCATTTTCATCGCTCTGGCAAAAGAGTAGACAGATTCCCCGTAAACAGCGCGAAAGCTCTCTTTTATCTGTGTTTCCGAGGCGTGCAACGCGGCGGAAAGCTCGGATATAGTGATATGCTCATCCATATGAGCCGCGAGATATTTTGCCGCATCCTTGGCAAGCACGGCGCGACTTCCGGATACAGGCTTTGCTGCGGGCTTTTCCGACGATGGGTCGATACAGCTGAGGAAGAGCAGAAGCTCGAGAATTTTCACCTTGAAATACCCGCGGCGTATCTCCTCGGGAACAGAGTAAAGCTCGGAGAAGATATGCTCGATTGACGGATTGGCACGCGAGATATAGCATTTTCCTGCCGAGCGGAATTTTTTTATAAGCAGTTTCGGGTTGATATTCACATCATCCAGCAGGCAGGAGAGACATTCGGGTGCCTTGCGCGTATCTATCCTGACGGTTACTCCGCGATATCGGCGCAGCGGAAAATATGAGCCGCACTCCATATAGGCGGGACTTCCGACCGACATATCGCCGGGCGCGAGATAGAAAAATTCATCGCTCGCATGGCATTCGATTCTGCCCTCGCGGCAATGATTTATCTCGAAAACGGTATCGTCGGCTGGCTCCGCCGCATCGACGCCGCCCTCGGCATTCACATCGTTGTAGATGAGAGATATCCCGGGGAAAACGGAATATTCCGTCATCATGATGTTTCCGTTTGCGCTCTCGATGCGCGTGATGAAATTGTCTTTTTCCGCTGTCACGGTTTTTCGCATACCGTATGGGCAGGAGGGACAGGAAAAAGAAACCTGATTCATAAATTCCTCCGTGGAAATGGCACATTTTTTCTGAAATTATACCATATTTTTCACTTCGCGTCAATAATATCGCGAAAATTGCGAAAATCATGCTGCGGCAGGAAAAATTTGTCCTGCATGGAGCGTGTTTTTTCCAAATTTTTCGTATAGTTCCGACATATATCGATATATATATAACCGATATGAAAAAAAGGGGCTTTACAAATGCGACAAATTGCGGTAGAATATATACTGAAGTAATGTTGTTATATAATATACGACAAAAATCAACGGCTTAAAAAACTACTTAACAGGAGAAAAAAGTCATGAACAAAATTTCCATCATCGGAACCGGAAGCGTAGGTTCCACCATTGCCTATACGCTTACAGTCATGGGGCTTGCCTCTGAAATCGTTATGATTGATATCAACAGCGAGAAAGCGCTCGGCGAAGCTCTCGATATCCGCCAGGGAACACCTTTTTGCAATGCCTGCTCCGTTTACGCGGGCGACTATCGCGACGCGGCTGATTCCGACATCGTTATCCTCACATCCGGCATTGCAAGAAAGCCCGGTCAGACAAGACTCGAGCTTGCACAGACGAATGTAAACATCACAAAGAGCATCATCCCCGAGATTACAAAATACGCGCCCAACGCCGTATACATAATAGTCAGCAATCCCGTTGATGTTCTGACTTATACTTTCCACAAGTTCTCGGATATTCCCGAGAGCCATATCATCGGTTCCGGTACGATACTCGATACTGCGCGCCTGCGTGCGAGACTCTCCGAGTATTACGATATAAACCAGAGCAATGTTCATGCTTATGTTTTCGGCGAGCATGGCGACTCTTCGTTCATTCCGTGGTCGGTAGCCAACATTTCCAATGTTCCGATAAAGGACTGCGCAAAACTCATCACAACTCCCGGCATCGAGCGTCCCGAGCTTGATCCCGAAGAGGTCGAGCAGTATGTAAGAAAATCGGGCGGCAGAGTTATTGCGCGCAAGGGCGCGACATTCTATGCCGTATCCGTTTCCGTATGTCATATCTGCAAGTGCCTGCTCGGCGGTCTTGATACAACGATGACCGTTTCCACAATGATGCACGGCGAATACGGAATAGAAGATGTCTGCCTCAGCACGCTCGCGCTCGTCGGCAACGGCGGCGTCCGCGGTAAGGTAAATGTTCCTCTCACGGACGATGAAGTGGCAAAGCTTCGCTACAGCGCAGAGACCCTGAAAAATGTTATAAACAGCATCGAAATCTGAAACTAAGGAGCGATGAAGATGGAATACCGTATAGAACACGATTCAATGGGAGAGGTGAAAGTGCCTGCCGACAGGCTTTGGGCGGCGCAGACGCAGAGAAGCCATGAAAATTTCAAGATAGGCGTCGATATCGAAACGATGCCGCGCGAGATAACACATGCTTTCGGCATACTCAAGAAAGCGGCGGCTCTCGCAAACTCGGAGCTGAAGCCCGAGAAGATGACGGCAAAGAAGCTCGAAGCCATTTCAGCCGCCTGCGATGAGGTCATCGCCGGTAAGCTCAATGATAATTTCCCGCTTGTCGTATGGCAGACGGGCTCGGGCACGCAGTCCAATATGAACGCAAACGAGGTTATCGCAAACCGTGCAAATCAGATAGCTGGCGAAAAGCTCTGCCATCCGAATGACGATATCAATATGAGCCAGTCCTCAAACGACACATTCCCGACGGCAATGCATATTTCCGCCGTGATTGCGATAGAGGACAAGCTGCTCCCCGCGATAGAGCTGCTGACAGCCACCTTCAAGCGCCTTGAGGCGGAGAACGAGGGAATAGTCAAATCCGGCAGAACTCACCTTCAGGATGCCACACCGATAAAGTTCAGCCAGGAGATTTCCGGCTGGAGAAGCAGTCTCGAGCGCGATGCGGAGCTCCTGCGCATGGCGGTAAAGCCGCTCCATGAGCTTGCGCTCGGCGGAACGGCTGTCGGCACCGGACTCAATGCACCGAAGGGCTTTTCCGAGCTTGTAGCCGCAAAGGTTGCCGCTCTCACAGGCAAGCCTTTCATAACGGCTGAGAACAAATTCCACGCGCTCACATCCAAGGACGAGCTTGTATTCGCTCACGGAGCGATAAAGGCGACCGCATGCGATATGATGAAGATAGCAAATGATGTCCGTTGGCTCGCAAGCGGTCCGCGCGACGGTCTCGGCGAGATTCACATTCCCGAGAATGAGCCCGGCTCATCGATAATGCCCGGCAAGGTGAACCCCACCCAGTGCGAGGCTGTGACGATGGTAGCCGTTCAGGTTATGGGAAATGATGTCGCTGTCGGCATGGCGGCTTCGCAGGGCAATTTCGAACTGAATGTGTTCATGCCGGTCGCCGCATACAATTTCCTGCAGTCCGCGCGCCTGCTTGCCGAGGCGATAGTTTCGTTCAATAATAACTGCGCCGTCGGCATCACGGCAAATAAGGACAAGATGTATCATAATCTGCACAATTCGCTCATGCTTGTTACCGCGCTCAATCCCTATATCGGATATGAAAACGCGGCAAAGACGGCGAAGAAGGCATATAAGGACAATATTTCGCTGAAGGAAGCGTGTGTTGAACTCGGCTTCCTGACGGCTGAAAAATTCGATGAGGTATTCCATCCCGAAGAGATGGTCTGATATACGGTTTATCGGAGGTAAAGAATGAAAGTCAGTTATTTTCCGGGCTGTACTCTCCGTACAAAGGCAAAAAATCTCGACTTGTATGCGCGAAAGAGCGCGGAAAAGCTCGGGATAGAGCTTTGTGAGGTCAGAGACTGGCAGTGCTGTGGCGGTGTTTTCGTCTCCGCAAAGGACGAAATTGCCACCAAGCTCTCGAGCGTTCGCGCACTTGCTTACGCAAGAGATGCCGGTGAGCCGCTTGTTACGGTATGTTCGGCTTGCCACAATGTAATAAAACAGACAAACCATGCAATGAAAACCGATGCGGATTTCGCCGCAAAGGTCAATCTCTATATGTCGCAGGACAAAAATCCCGAAGCACCCTATAACGGTGAGACGGAGGTTTATCACTATCTCGAGCTTCTGCGCGATGTTGTCGGCTTCGACAAGGTAAAGGAAGCCGTAGTCAGTCCGCTCTCGGGAAAGAAGATAGCCGCTTATTACGGCTGTATGCTTCTGCGCCCCTCCAAGGTGATGGCTTTGGATGATGCGGAAAATCCACGCATAATGGAAGATTTCATCCGCGCGCTGGGAGCGGAGCCGGTGGTTTATCCCATGAGAAACGAATGCTGCGGCGGCTATGTCGCGCTTGAGGATGCGGACTCGGCTAAGAGAAAATCCTCTGCCGTTTCCGAGAGTGCCGCCGCCCACGGCGCAGACATGATAGTGACAGCCTGTCCGCTTTGCAAATACAATCTCGTAAAGAGCGGAAGCGGGCTTCCCGTAGTTTACTTTACCGAGCTTCTCGCAGAGGCGCTCGGCATAAAGGAGGAACAAAATGAGCAGTAAAAACGAACTCCGCCGCGAGCAGGTGCTCCGCATGAGCGGTGTCAACCCGCTGAAATGTATGCGTTGCGGCAAATGCTCCGGCACCTGCCCCTCATACGGCGAAATGGAATATCACCCGCACCAGTTTGTCTACATGGTCGAAACGGGCGATATCGAAACGCTGATGAAGTCAGAGTCGGTATATAAATGCCTCTCGTGCTTTGCCTGCGTGGACAGATGCCCCCGCGGCGTCGAACCCGCAAAGCTTGTCGAGGCGGTGCGCCTGCTCGCGATACGCGAAAAGGGCGGAAATCATATGACAGCGGATGATATTCCCGCGCTTCTCGATGACGATATGCCGCAGCAGGCTATCGTTTCCGCGATGCGCAAATATTCGAAATAAAGGAGGGGGAGACAGGCTATGCAAAGAATAGGTGTTTTTGTCTGCCACTGCGGTACGAATATCGCAGGAACGGTGGACGTTAAGGCGGTAGCGGCGGCTCTCTCTCATGAGCCGGGTGTTGTTTTCTCAACCGACTACCAGTATATGTGCTCGCAGGCAGGGCAGAACATGATAAAGGACGCTATAGCCGAGCATAAGCTCTCGGGTATCGTGGTTTGCTCATGCTCTCCGCGTATGCATGAGGCGACCTTCCGCAAAACGGCGGCAGGTGCCGGACTGAACCCCTATATGGTGGAAATAGCAAATATCCGTGAGCAGTGCTCATGGGTACATAAGGATATGCCGACAGGCACGGAAAAGGCGATAATCCTCGGCAAGGCAGCTGTGGCAAAGGTAAATCTCAATGCGCCGCTGACCCCGGGAGAAAGCTCAGTGACAAAGCGCGCACTCGTTATCGGCGGCGGTATCGCGGGCATTCAGACGGCGCTTGATATAGCCGACGCCGGTTTTCCCGTTGATATAGTCGAGGCGAAGCCGACTATCGGCGGCAAGATGGCACAGCTGGATAAGACATTCCCGACGCTCGACTGCGCCGCGTGTATCCTCACGCCGAAAATGGTTGATGTTGCCCAGAATGAGAAGATACGCATTTTCTCATATTCCGAGGTGACCGCCGTAAAGGGATTTGTCGGAAACTTTGATGTCACGATAAAGCGCAAGGCAAGATATGTAAAAGAAGAGATATGCACAGGCTGCGGACTCTGCACGGAAAAGTGCCCGCAGAAGAAAGTGCCCAATGAATTCAACCTCGGCATGAACAACAGAAGCGCGATATATATTCCTTTTGCGCAGGCTGTGCCGAAGGTGGCAACGATAGACCCGAACTACTGCATGATGCTGAAAAACGGTAAGTGCGGCGTTTGCTCGAAGGTCTGCGGCGCGGGCGCTATAGATTACAAGGCAAAGGACGAATTTGTGGAAGAGAAGTACGGTGCCATAGTAGTGGCTACGGGCTTCAATCCCATATCAATGGAGAAATTCGATGAATTTGCTTATTCGCAGTCAAAGGATGTCATCACTTCGCTCGAGCTGGAGCGCCTGATGAATGCGGCAGGTCCTACGGGCGGCACGCTCCTGCGCCCCTCCGACGGCAAGCATCCGCATACGATAGTTTTCGTTCAGTGCGTAGGCTCGCGTTGCGCGGCGTGCGCGGACAAGGGCAAGGAATACTGCTCCAAGATTTGCTGTATGTATACGGCAAAGCACGCAATGCTCATCCGCGACAAGTATCCCGATACGGAAGTTTATGTTTTCTACATAGATGTCCGTACCCCGGGCAAGAACTTCGATGAATTTTACCGTCGCGCCGTCGAAGAATACGGCGTGCACTACATCAAGGGCATGGTTGGCAAGGTTTCGCCAGAGGGAGATAAGCTCAAGGTTCAGGGCTCAGACCTCATCTACGGAAATCAGCTCCATATAGATGCCGACCTTGTGGTTCTCGCGGCGGCAATCGAGCCCGATAAATCCGCGCGCCGGCTCGCGACGATGCTGACGGCAAGCATGGATACAAACGATTTCTTCACCGAGGCTCATCCGAAGCTTCGCCCTGTGGAAAGCCCGACGGCAGGCGTTTTCCTCTCCGGAACATGCCAGGGACCCAAGGATATCCCCGAGACGGTTTCTCAGGCGGGAGCGGCGGCTTCCAAGGTTATCGGACTGCTCTGCAAGGACAAGCTGACAGGCAACCCCTGCGTCGCTCATTCCGATGAGATGATGTGCAACGGTTGCTCAACCTGCGAAAAGGTTTGCCCCTACGGCGCGATAACATATATAGAAAAAGAATTCAGAATGCCCAACAGAACGACGAAAATTCGCCGCGTAGCTTCCGTAAACGAGGCGGTATGTCAGGGCTGCGGAGCCTGCACGGTGGCTTGTATGTCCGGTGCGATGGATCTGCGCGGATTCACAAGCAGACAGATAATGGCGGAGGTGGACGCAATATGCAAGTAAACGAATATAAGCCTCTTATTGTGGCATTCTGCTGTAACTGGTGTTCCTATGCGGGCGCAGACCTTGCCGGAAACAACAGACTGAATTATCCCGCGGATGTAAAGATAATCCGCGTGCCCTGCTCGTGCAGAGTAAATCCCATGTTCATACTTCGCGCATTTCAGCGCGGAGCGGACGGCGTGATACTCTGCGGCTGTCACCCCGGTGACTGCCACTATACCACGGGCAACTATTATACGCGCCGCCGCATGGCTCTGCTTTTCTCGATGCTCGATTACCTCGGCATAGAGAGAGAACGCACGAGAGTCGAATGGGTGAGCGCGGCAGAGGGCGCAAAATTTGCCGCTACTATGAATGATTTCGCCGAGAAAGTCGCTTCTCTGGGCGAAAACAAGAGACTGGAGGATTTGAGATGCAAGAAATAAAAAGAGATATTCTCATATCCCGCGCGAAAGCGCTCCTTGCCGACGGCACGGTAAACCGCGTACTCGGCTGGCACAAGGGCGAATTTGACTATGATATCACTCCCGCCGTATTTCACAGTGCCGAGGAGCTGGAAAAGGATTTTGTCTGGAACGGCTTCTGCGGCGCGAACTTCTCGAAATATCTGATAAAAGAGACGGCAGGCGAGGGAAAGGTTCTCGTTTTCCTCAAACCCTGCGATACATACAGCTTCAATCAGCTGCTCACCGAGCATCGTTTCGACCGCGAAAAGGTATATGCCATCGGCGTCCCCTGCGACGGCATGATGGATGTAAATACGCTCAAGGCTCATGCCGAGGGCATACTCTCCGTTTCCGAAGAGGGCGACAGCGTTATCATAGACACGCTCTATGACGGAAAGAAATCTTTTCCGCGCACGGAGCTTATCTCCGAGAGATGCCGCTGCTGCAAATCGAAAAAGCATGTCGCATATGATGAGCTTATCGGCGAGGACGGCGATGTCATCGAAAATACCCGTTTCGACGAGGTGGAAAAACTCGAAAAGATGACGCCCGACGAGCGCTTTGCTTTCTGGCAGAGCGAGCTTTCGCGCTGTATCCGTTGCAACGCGTGCCGCGATGTCTGCCCCGCATGCACCTGCGAAAAGTGCGTTTTCGACAATCCCGATTCGGGCGTTGAAAACAAGGCGGCATCAAACTCATTTGAAGAGAAGATGTTCCATATCATACGCGCCTTCCATGTAGTCGGCAGATGTACGGACTGCGGTGAATGCTCACGCGTTTGCCCTCAGCATATCCCGCTTCACCTGCTCAACCGCAAGTTTATCCTCGATATCGACCGTTTTTACGGCGATTATCAGGCGGGAGCCGAGGTCGGAAGCCGCGCTCCGATAGTCAATTACACTACAGAGGATATCGAGCCTTCCGAGGCTGTGGAAAGGGGAGAGAACAATGCGTAAAATTTCACTTGACAAGCTGAATGCTCTCTTCTCCGCAATATCGCAGAACGAGACGCTCTATCTTCCCGCGGATACAAAGGCGGGCGCAAAATTTGAAAAATGGGAAGAGGGCAAGACTCTCTCCGATGCGCTCAATACCGTCCGCAGTGCAAAGGATTTCTTCTTCCCGCAGACGGAAAATCTGATGGATTTCAAAACGGCGGGAAAGACCATTGAGATTATAGACACAAGAAAAGAATGCGAAGATTTCGTCGTGTTCGGCGTGCGCGCCTGCGATGTGCGCAGCTTTGATGTGCTTGACAAGGTTTTCCTTGCCGAGCCGCAGGATTCTTACTATAAGAACCGCCGCGAGCATGCGGTAATCATGTCGCTTGCCTGCACACGCCCCGCAGAAACCTGCTTCTGCCGCACATTCGGCATAGACGCGGCTGACCCAGCGGGCGATATCACCTGCTGGAAAGCAGACGGTGCGCTCTATATGCAGGCAAAAACGGAAAAGGGCGAAAAGCTTCTCGCCGGACTCGAAAATATCACAGAGGAAGCGGACGAAACGCCTGTTTCGGAACAGAAAAAGCTGATAGGTGAGCGCATGAAGAAGCTCCCGCTTGCCTCTCTCTCGGCAGACGCTTTCGGCGATGGCAAGACCGAAGAATTTTTCGGCGCACCCGAGTGGAAGGAGCTTTCGCAGTCGTGTCTCGGCTGCGGCACCTGCACCTTTGTCTGCCCCACATGCCAGTGCTATGATATCAAGGATTTCAATACCGGTCACGGTATAAAGCGCTTCCGCTGCTGGGATTCCTGCATGTATTCCGATTTCACCAAAATGTCGGCAGGTCAGCCCAGACTTACCCAGCTGGAGCGTTTCCGCCAGAGATTCATGCACAAGCTCGTTTATTTTCCGACGAATAACGACGGCATGTTCTCCTGCGTCGGTTGCGGCAGATGCCTCTCCAAGTGCCCGATCCAGATGAACATAGTCAAGGTAATGAAAAAGTTAGGAGGAGAGAAAAATGGCTGAGATGAGAGAACCGCTTATTCCCGCCATCGGCGTAGTGACGGATATCCGCATAGATACGCCCGATGTCAAGACCTTCCGCGTGGTAACTCCCGACGGCAAAAAGGCTTTTGAGCATAAGCCCGGTCAGTGCGCCATGCTCTCTGTTCCCGGTGTCGGCGAGGCTATGTTCTCCATAACCTCCTCGCCCACAAACGAAGAATATATGGAATTTTCCATCAAGAAATGCGGCTGCGTCACCGAGTGGCTCCACTCCATGGAGGTCGGTCAGCAGATAACGATAAGAGGACCCTACGGCAAGCCTTTCCCTGTGGATACGGAATTTGTCGGTCATGATATGCTCTTCATCGCCGGCGGTATCGGACTTGCTCCGCTCCGCTCCGTCATCAACTACTGCCGCCACTACCGCGACCGCTACGGCAAGATAGATGTGGTTTACGGTTCGCGCAGTATGCAGGACCTCGTGGATTACAAAGAGATAATCGACGAATGGGCAAAAGATGCGGGTGTTTCCGTGCATCTCACGATAGACCGCGAACAGCCCGAGTGGACCGGTCATGTCGGCTTCGTTCCGAACTATGTAAAGGAGCTCGGCTTCTCTACAGACAAGATAGCGATACTTTGCGGACCTCCGATAATGATAAAATTCACGCTCGCAGGACTTCAGGAGCTCGGCTTTGACAAGACGCAGGTTTATACCACGCTGGAGCTCCGCATGAAATGCGGCATAGGCAAATGCGGCAGATGCAATGTCGGTGCAAAATATGTCTGCAAGGACGGACCGGTATTCCGTTGCGATGAGCTGGACGAGCTTCCGAGTGAATATTGATGGAGGAAAAATAGCATGGAAAATATGATAGATATTTATTTATTCGGCAAGAAATACAGCGTGCCGGATAATCTGACCATAATGCGCGCGATGGAATATGCGGGCTATCAGCTCGTGCGCGGCTGCGGTTGCCGAAACGGATTCTGCGGCGCATGCGCCACGATTTACCGCATCAAGGGCGAGCGCGAGCTGAAAACCTGCCTCGCCTGCCAAACCAAGGTGGAAAACAATATGTATGTTGCCACTCTGCCTTTCTTCCCGCTTGTAAAGCAGGTTTACGATATTGAGAAGATAAAGCCAACAGAGCAGATAATGATGCAGCTTTATCCCGAGATATATGCCTGCGTAGGTTGCAATGCGTGTACAAAAAGCTGTACGCAGGGACTCAATGTCATGCAGTATATCGCATATGCTCAGCGCGGCGAATTTGATAAATGCGCCGAGGAATCCTTTGACTGCGTGATGTGCGGAGTGTGCTCCTCACGTTGTCCTGCCGGTATATCCCATCCGCAGGTGGCTATGCTCGCCCGCAGACTGAACGGCAAATATCTCGCGCCGAAATCCGAGCATCTCGAGAACAGAGTAAAAGAGATAAAGGACGGCACCTTCACCGAGCTTATCGAAGCGCTCATGGGCAAGCCGATAGAGGAAATGAAGGAACTCTACAACAACAGAGATATAGAGAAATAAGGAGGGCAGGGAAATGTATTCAAAGGAATTTCAGAAATCTCTTGCCGCTGTAGAAGCCGCAAGAAAAGAAAATATCGCATATGAGCCTGCCCGCATGACTGCGGATGAAAAGGACGCGCTCCTCGCGGCTTATCATCCCGACTATAAGAAGAGCGAATTTGCAACTCTCAGAATCGGCGCAAATAAGGGCGAGGCTGTTCCGCATGAACTCTGCGAAATGCTTGAGGCGCACAGCCGCATAAAGGCGAGTGACATAGACCTCTCGGATATCGCATATGATGTCGATGTACTCATCATCGGCGGTGGCGGCGCAGGTGCTTCCGCGGCAATAGAGGCGGATAATGCCAGCGCAAAGGCGATGATTGTTACAAAGCTGCGCATAGGCGATGCCAATACGATGATGGCAGAGGGCGGCATTCAGGCGGCTGATAAGCCCAATGATTCTCCCGCTATCCATTTTGTCGATGCTTTCGGCGGTGGTCACTATGCGGCAAAGCGCGAACTGCTTGCAAAGCTCGTTTGCGATGCGCCCGAGGCTATAGAATGGCTTAACGACCTCGGCGTGGAATTTGACAAGGCGCCCGACGGCACAATGATAACAACTCACGGCGGCGGTACCTCGCGCAAGCGTATGCATGCGGCAAAGGACTATTCCGGCGCCGAGATAATGAGAACACTGCGCGACGAGGTGCTCAACCGTAATATTCCCGTTGTTGATTTCACGGCGGCAATAGAACTTATCCTCGATGAAAACGGCAAGGCGGCAGGCGCGGTTCTCATGAATATGGAGACGCATGAACTGATGGTTGCCCGCGCAAAGACGGTTATTATCGCTACAGGCGGCGCAGGAAGAATGCATTATCAGGGCTTCCCGACATCGAACCATTACGGCGCTACAGCCGACGGACTTGTTCTCGGCTATCGCGTAGGCGCAAAACTGCTCTATGCCGATACGCTCCAGTATCATCCGACAGGCGCGGCTTATCCCGAGCAGATTTTCGGCGCGCTCGTAACGGAAAAGGTGCGTTCGCTCGGTGCGAAGCTCGTAAACCGCGACGGCAAGGTATTCATGCATCCGCTTGAGACGCGCGATGTTGCGGCGGCTTCCATAATCCGCGAATGTTCCGACCGCGGCGAGGGTGTCAATACAGGCAGCGGTGAGGCTGTTTGGCTCGATACGCCGATGATAGAAGCTATCGGCGGCGAAGGCACGATAGAACGCAGAATCCCTGCGATGATGCGTATGTTTGCAAGCTACGGCATAGATATCCGCAAGGAGCCGATACTTGTTTATCCCACGCTCCATTATCAGAACGGCGGTCTCGATATCAATGTAAACGGCATGACCACAAATGTGGAAAATCTCTATGTTGCGGGCGAGGCTGTAGGTGGAATCCACGGACGCAACCGTCTGATGGGAAATTCTCTGCTTGATATTATCGTTTTCGGCAGAAGTGCCGGCAAGAATGCGGCTGAGCAGTCAAAGAGTGTAAAGGTCGGAAAGCTCACGCTTGAGCACATAGAAAAATTTGATGCGGAAAGAGAAGCCGCAGGCATCGAAACAGATGCTGTTTCGCCGAAGCTTCTTCCCGATTACCGCAGAAAACAAAACTAAAGAAGGTGTTTTATAATGGTAGATTTACTTGAGGCTTTGACAATATTCTGTTTCGGTCTTTCATGGCCTATTTCGATAAGAAAGTCACTCATTTCACGCACGGCAAAGGGAAAAAGCCTTTTCTTTGAGGTTTTCCTGCTCATAGGCTATGCATGCGGTATCGCAAGAAAGATTATACAGACAGTAGGTGGAGCCTCCGGCTTCCTCTTCTATCTCAGCTTCTTCTTCTATGTGCTCAATTTCATAGAAATTTCTATAGATGTTGCGCTTTATTTCAGAAATAAGAAGCTCGATGAGCTTGCCGATGCACAGGCAAAATAAGAGAATATAAAATGAAAGGCAGGCGTTTTTTGCCTGCCTTTTTGCATGTGAAACGGAATTTTATACTTATGTATAAAATTCAAAATCCCCCGATGGCACAAGGCTTTCGGGGGATTTTGTCATGTGCGGCTTTTTCTTGCCGGCTTGACATTTATATCGGGCTTGATTGCATCCTCAATCTTCCCGTTTTGCATTTCAAACTGTTTTATATTTTCCCGTATGAGTACGAGAATGTGGCTGTTTAGCGAGCGTCCTTCATAATCGGCTACCACGCTTAAGTTTTTAAGCATTTCTTCTTCAATTCTTATCGAGATACTTTTGACTGCCAAAAAAATCACCTCAAAATAAATATAGTATATATTTATTTTACCCGTAAAATGTGGTATAATGTTGTAAATGGATATATAGTATATCTAAAACATTTGGCGGTGATAATCTGTGACAGTTTCTTTTTGTGGACACAGAAAAATAGAATATGGCGAAAAGCTTCTTTCAAATCTCGAAAAGTGCGTGTTAGATTTAGCGCAAAGAGGTGCAACAATGTTTTACATTGGCGGATATGGTGAGTTTGACAGACTTGCGGCGCGGGCGGTTTATAACATAAAGAAAGAATATCCCGATATAAAGTCTATATTTGTGACCCCGTATCTAAACCGTGAATATGATATTTTTCTATACGATGAGATAGTTTATCCTCCATTAGAGCGTGTGCCATTGCGATATGCAATCGTCAAAAGAAATCAATGGATGGTAAAAAACTCTGATATGCTTGTTGCGTATATCAGACATGAGCGTGGCGGTGCCTTTGAAATGCTTAAGTATGCGAAACGAAATAAAAAGCCAATTATAAGAATATAATACTTTTGTATAAAAGAGAAAATCCCCCGATGGCACAAGGCTTTCGGGGGATTTTTAGCCTTCTCCAGTGGGGGAAGGTGGCACGCGTAGCGTGACGGATGAGGTGTTACTATAGACTTTTTAAGTCA
>CAJKRH010000033.1 GCA_905202255.1 uncultured Ruminococcus sp. | reverse complement strand
TACACAACGAGAAAGGAGAACAATATGGCGGGTAAGCGAAAAAACTTCTTTTACAGCCCAACAGAACAGGTATTCACGACATTCGATTTTCAAGCAGGTTAAAGCCGCGCCACAATTTCGGCTCGGCGCTTAACATCAGACGGCAGAGCCGACCGGATTTGCGAGATTTCACGAGAAAATGCGAGATTTTGAGAGATTCCGAAAAAAGTCGTTTGTGTCACTTTTTCGGAGTCATGGCACTGAAATTCGCTTTCTATACCACAATTCACGGAAAAGGCAGGCTTTTAGGCACTTTTTGTGCGACCGAGGAATGTCACTGATATTATCTCGGCTGATAATGAAAAGGGGGATGTAGCTCTTAAAAATGCGAATTTGTGTACATAAAGGCTTGCCAAACAAGCGTAGGCAAGCAGGAAGGTTTTGATATTTCAATGTAAGGGAGGACACTGATTTGAACATGAAAAAGTTTTGGAAACGGTTGCAAGCCATACTGAGTGACAACAGAAGCGGCTTTTTCAGTGCAGAAGATTACAATCAATGGGTGGAAAGTCACAAGCAGGAGCTTGAAGAAAGAGAAAAAGCCGAAGCCGAAAGGCAACGGAGGGAGGAAGAACTCCTCGCGACATGGTTTTTTCGGGAAGAATATCTGAACGCCGGTTGGTTTAAGCGACTGCTACTGACAATTGAATTCTTGATCCGAGATAAGCGCGGCGAGGGGCATATCCCGCAGATTCCCGATAAAGTCCGAATGGAGATCGTCCGCTGTCTGCTGCCGGATATTATCGCATTTTTCGAATCCGAGAAAGGACAAAAAGAGTTTGAGGAGTGGAAAAAGAAAAATAGAACTACAATAAGTACAAAACAGAAGAATAACACACATACACATTGAGTAAGATAATAAAGAAAAAGATCTGTACTTTGATTTTGGGTGGAAATTCAATGGGCTTTACTGCACAAAGATATTATTCAAGTTATCATTTTCCTAATACTATTGGGAGAAGCTATACAACATCAAAAATCTCCCAGTCGATCACTCCTTTGATTGATTGCTGCAAATGTTTTGAGGAATTATATAGTACAAATCAAACCCCCTCGTTGAAATTCACAACTTTTGTATTGACAAGCCTTTATACAGATGATATAATTAAACATGGCTAGTTATATCATCTAAAAAAAGGGGGGCCAAGATGCCATCTTGGGGAAAACTATTAAGTGAATTACAGACAACCAAAGATACTTCTGGAAACGATATTCCAGGGTTGACTCTTGATGGGCTACGCGAAAAATATTTAAAAAAGCTCTCGATAAAAACAGGAAGAAATGTCATTGCGTATTATTCTGGGTGGCTAAAATCAGGAAAAGACCAGAATGTCGATATAAATGACAGCGATATAACTGGTTTTATGAACGCAATTAATGGAATGGATTGTAGTAAAGGACTCGATTTAATATTGCATACTCCTGGAGGAAGTCCTACTGCAACAGAAGGAATTGTTAAGTATTTACATAAAAAATTTAGCAATGATATACGTGTTATTGTTCCTCAAATGGCAATGTCGGCAGGTACAATGCTAGCTTGCTCTGCGAGTACGGTTCTAATGGGAGCCCATTCTTGCCTTGGTCCGATTGACCCTCAATTTGGAGGCATTCCTGCGTACAATATTGTGGCAGAATTTAGAGAAGCAAAGGAAGATATTGAAAACCATCCGCAATCGAAAGATTTTTGGGAAACTCAATTAAAAAAATATCCACCGGCATTTTTTTACTCAGTGATAGATGCTATAAACTTGTCTTCAACATTAGCTGGTGAATGGCTTTCCAAATATATGTTTTCATCTTTAGACAAGGCAGATGTCAAAAAGAGAACAAATGCAATTTTGAAAAAACTAAATAATAATAATCAGTCGCACTCTCGTCATTTCTCATACGATGATTGTGAGAAGATGGGGCTACTTGTCGAAAAATTGGAAACCGATCAAGATTTACAAGAGTGCGTTTTGAGTGTACATCACGCTTTTATAATCACAATTGACAACAGCCCAGTTACAAAAATAATTGAAAATCAGTTGGGGTCTCGTTATCTCACAACTCAAAAATAAGGGTGTCATATGAATAACAAAAAAATAACATATGAAGACATTGCAAAAATGTACAATGAGCTTCGGTTAAGTCCACAACATACGGACACAACAAAACTTAAAATTAATTATGATACAATTACAAATCGAAACTTTGGAGTAAAAGATTATACTGTTTCCACAACATCATCAGAGCTTAGTGAGCAATATTCGAAATGTTATATCGATAATTAAGTTAACACAAAAAGAGCATGAAATTTACATTCATGCTCTTTTTTAATAATAAAAAACAAATCCGAACCAATTTCGATTTACGAAATAGTTCGGATTTGTTTCGTTTGGTGGAGCCGAGGGGAGTCGAACCCCTGTCCGAAAATCTATTCATACAGCTTTCTCCGAGCGCAGACTGTCTTTTGAATTTCCCCCTCATATCGCCGTCAGTCAGGCTATATGAGAAGTATCTGTTTTATTCACGACGGATACAACAGGAAAAATCTCCGTTCGCGTTCATCACTGCATGACGCCAAGTCCCAAGCCGTGATACTCAAGGGAGTGACGGGCGGCTAAAGAGCCGCAGCACTGCCGTTAGGCAGCCATTGCTACTTTATTATTGTTAGCGTTTATATTTAGGTTTGCGGTTGTTTAAGGAGTTGCCGCTATCTCCGCTCGCTTACCGTACTGCAAAATCCCCGTCGAAACCTTTACGGCCCCATATAGGAGAGTTCTTTTATTTTCTGCTCTCTCTTTCATAGCGGTCAACCTCTCTTGCCGCCTGCTTCTTCGCCTCTGTTTCACGCTTGTCGTATAATTTCTTGCCTCGACATAAGCCAAGCTCCATTTTCACATTCTTTCCCGAGAAATAAAGCGAAAGCGGAACAAGAGTATAGCCCTGCTTGCCCACAAGCATGCTCAGTTTGAGAATCTCGCGCTTGTGCATGAGCAATTTTCTTTCGCGGAGAGGGTCGCGATTGAAAATATTGCCTTTTTCATATGGGCTGATATGCACGCCTGTGGAAAATATCTCGCCATCCTTGATATAGCAATATGAATCCTTTAAATTGACAGCACCCGCGCGAAGCGATTTCACCTCGGTGCCGAAAAGAGCTATGCCCGCTTCATAAGTATCGTCCACAAAAAAATCATGGCGCGCCTTTCTGTTCTGTGCTATCACCTTGATATTCTTTTCCGGCATGAAATCACCTCCCGTATCATGAAACTGACCATAAACAGTATATCACAAGTCGCGCGTTTAGTCAATATGTCTTTACCGTCATTTTTTGCCGATAAATATCATATACTATTGAAAAACGCCGCGAAATATGGTATATTGAAAATAAAAAAACAGGAGAAAAATCATGACAGAAACAGAGAAGATGTTTTTCGGCAAAATGTACAATCCTTTCGCCGAAGGAATGCCAAAGGCACGCAGGCATGCACATGAATTATGTCAGAAGTACAATGCGATACAGGAGAGCGAAGCGGAAAAGCGTGAAGAAATCCTCAGCCTGCTGATGCCTGACCATGCTGAGGGCGTCTATTTGCAGGGACCTGTTTATTTTGATTTCGGCACACACATTTCCATGGGAAAAAATTCATATGCAAATTTCAACTTCTGCGTCCTCGATGAAAATCGCGTTACTATAGGTGACAATGTTTTTATCGGTCCGAACTGCTCTATACTCACGCCCATTCATCCTCTCTGCCATGAGGACAGAAACACCGGTTTTGAATACAGCGCGCCTGTAACCATAGAAGATAATTGTTGGCTCGGCGGAAGCGTCACGGTGCTTCCCGGGGTAACAATCGGTGCAGGCTCCGTTATCGGCGCAGGCTCTGTTGTTACCAAATCGATTCCCGCAGGTTCTCTCGCATACGGCAATCCCTGTCGCGTGGCAAGAAAACTCACGGAAGCCGACCGCATCGCAAACCGTCCCGAGCTTTTCTGAAAAAACGCATAAAAACACCTCACGCAAAGCATACTTTTTATGGGAGGCGATTTTTATGGATTCAAGAGAAAAATATCTCATCAAAAATACTACGCGTGAAGAGCGAGAGGCGATAGTCCGCAAGTCGCTCGGCGGCGGAGACTGCGCGGGATGCTCGGGATGCGACGGCGTTTCCTGCCCCGATGGGCTGGAAATGTATATGCCGTATATTGAGGGTAAAATGGAGATTTTCGAGATAAATAAGAAAATCCGCGGCGGCACCGTTTCATGAAAAAACCGGCAGGCTTCCCTGCCGATTTTTTATTCTTCCGATACTGCTTTTTCCCTCGTGCCCGCAAGTAAAAATATATAACCGAGCAGCGCAATAAGCCAGTAGGCATAGGCTGCGGAGCCGAATTTAATCATATCAGTAAAGAAGAAATGATGAAGCGGGAAAAAGACAAATCCCATCGCCGAAATGACGCATGAAACAATTGCGAGAGCATATTTTTCATGTTTTTCGTGCTTTGTGAGCGCGAAGCGAAGTCCGCAAATCATAATAAGCTCGGACATTGCAAGCGGTATAAATAAATTTATAATAAATTCGGGAATCGGCTCACAGAATATCCCGCTGTTAAGTCTTCTGTTATAAAAGCCGCGAAACGCCAAAACAGCGACGGTGGCAAGAAGTATAATATTCAGAGCCATGAAAGCTATCCGCATTATTTTGTATTTCTTTCTCATATCGGAATTTTCCGCGGCGTTTGTTTTACCGAAAATTTCGGAAAAGCTTGAAGCCATAAGTAAAATCAAACCGACAAAAAGCATCACCCAATGAAAACCGAAGAGAAAGAAAATGAAAAATCCCGTACAGCTGATTAGCAAAAGAGCGAGATTTACCGCCATGACGACAATCGATGCTCTCAAAAACCCGGGAATTTCGGTTTTATTTCCATATCTCAATGCGCGGCGAAGCCCGCAGAACAAAACAATCTCCGAAAGCAGGGCAGGCATGGCAACAAGTACAGCAAACATAGAGATACCCACATAGGGGTTTCCCTTATCGTTCGGCTCTTTAATACCGCTAATCACCACAATCGTACTTGCGGTGGCAGTCGCCAGAAAAACAATCGCAAAAACAAGCCAAAGGATGGTCGATTTCTTTTTCGTACTCATGATTTTTTCTCCTTTTAAGTTGATGAAAAGGACATTTGCGAGGTTTGATTTGCCGATTTGTGTTTATATTATACCATATTTTGCTTCAAAAGTCAATATTGCCGCAATTTGCCGAAGTTTCGGCGGCAGAGCATGGGATTGCGCGCATACAAATCATGCATACCACAACAAAAAATCGGCAGGGGCTTCCCTGCCGATTTTTTAATTACCGCATTCTATGCTTATTTCATTGAAAACGCGGAGAATATCCGCAGTTTCCGTCTGCGCCTTCTCGTTTTCCGCTTTATCTATTATCGCCTTGCCCTCATGCATCATGATAAGGCGGTTTCCGTATTCTACGGCGTAACGCAGATTATGCGTTATCATGATGGCGGTCAGCTTCTTCTCGCGCACAATCTTGTCCGTGAGGAGCATTATCGTTTCCGCTGTTTTCGGGTCGAGAGCCGCTGTATGCTCATCGAGCAGAAGCAAATCCACAGGCGTGAGCGTACTCATGATAAGCGAGAGTGCCTGACGCTGACCGCCCGAGAGAAGCCCGACGGGGATTTCCGTCTTGTCCTCGAGTCCGAGCCCGAGCGTATGCAGAATTTCGCGGAAATATTCCTTTTTCTTTCTGTCCGCGGCAAAGGAAAGATTATACGGCTTGCCTTTGTTTGCGGCGAGAAAAAGATTTTCCGTTATCGTCATATACGGCACGGTGCCGACGGCAGGGTCCTGAAAAACTCTGCCTATTTTCTTTGCCCGCTTATATTCGGGCAGTTTTGTCATATCGACGCCATCGAGTATCACCTTACCCGAATCGGCGGGTATACTGCCGCTGATAAGATTCAGCAGTGTTGTCTTGCCCGAGCCGTTTGAACCGACAACAGAGACAAACTCACCCGTTTTCACAGATAGCGAAAAATTTTCAAAAAGCTTGATTTCATTGACCGTTCCGCGGTTGAAGGTCTTGTCTGTTCCGATGAGTTCAAGCATTTTTGCCACCTGCCTTTATCTGCTTTTTTGAGAGAAATGATGTTATCTTATCATTGAAAATAAGAATCAGCGCGAAAAGCACGGCGTTCATGAGTTTGAGA
Source organism: uncultured Ruminococcus sp. (assembly GCA_905202255.1). GTDB lineage: Bacteria > Bacillota > Clostridia > Oscillospirales > CAG-272 > Apopatosoma. Next base: position 14,232 of record CAJKRH010000033.1, on the reverse strand, counting down.
TATATTCCGTCTCTGTCCACAAGCACGAGATAATTCAGGCAGAGCGAATAAATTATCGCGCCGAGCACGACGGCTGTCGTTTTCTGCATGAATCGGATATTCGAAAATACCGCCATGCCTATGATAACCGAGGCAAGGGCAAGCACAACCTTGCCGCTACCCGAGTTATTGTCATACTGCATATAAAGCTGGGAATAAAGCGCGCCGCCCATGGAGACAAAACCGTTTGCAAGAGAGATGCCGAGCACCTTATATGTACCCGGGTCTTTGCCCAGATAAGTGACAAGGCGTTCGCTTCCGCCTGTCGCTCCGAGCATATAACCCATTTTTGTTTTCTTGAAAAGGTCGATAAGCACCTTGCAGAAAATAACGGCAAGAAGCAGGATTATTATCGTCGCCATATCCTTTGCCATTGCGCTGTCGCCGAAGATTTTCACGGCTTTTCCGCCGAACATACCCGCAAGCCCCTTGCTCTTATAGGAGAAAATCGTCGTGGTATATCCCGTGCCCGTGAGCAGTTTTGTCAGCGCGAGGTTGACGGAGAGCAGTGCCGTCATCACTATGATGCCGGAGAGAAGCTTCGATATGCGGAATTTCACATGAAGCAGTCCCGTAACGGCGCCTGCCGCCATACCTACGAAAAACGCGAGCAGAGTTGCGATTATCGGATTTATTCCGAGGCGGAGCATGAATATCGTTGCGCAGACTCCGCCGAGCGGAAATGTGCCGTCGACCGAGAGGTCGGGGAAATCCAGTATCGAATACGAAAGATATACTCCGAGCGCGATTATCGCAAAGCACAGACCCATCTGCAGTCCGTCTATTGTGGTTCCCAGAAAAAGCATTTTTGTTTATCCTTTCAGATTAGTGAGTGGAAACATCGATTGCGCCGAGTGTATTTTCGGGCAGTTTGAGTCCGAGCTCTTCACAGGCGGTGCTGTTGATATAAACCTGCGGGTTTGTCACTACTACGGGAGGAATATCGGAAGCGCTCTTGCCGCCGAGAACCTCTGCTGCCGCCTTGCCTGCCGCCATACCGACATCATTTTTATAGTCGATGGAGGAGCTTGCGACGCAGCCTTTCTTTACCTGCTCAATCTCGGAGCCGAAAACGGGTATCTTTTTCTCCATGGTTATCGGGAGAATATTGGATTCGAGCTTGCCGACTATCGTATTGTCGAGCAGATTTACAAAGCAGTCGATGCCGTCGTCAATGAGGCTGTTTACCGCTGTATCGATAGTGTTGATATCGGCTACGGCTTTGTCGACTATTGTGACATTCATGCTGTCTACAGCCGCTGCCGCTTTTTTGAGATTGGATACCTGAAGAGGTGAACTGGATTCCTCCGTGGAGTAGAGAACGCCTATTTTGAGCGAATCGGTTTTGCCCATATATGCCATGACAACCTCAAGCTGTTTCTCGGCATTCGGGATATCGGAGGAGCCTGTCACATTTTCGTAATTTGCCATTGTGGCGCCGTCGGTGACTGCGCAGTAAACTACGGGAACAGCGCCGTCGGCGGCGTTTGCGGCGGCTACCGCAGAGGGAGTTGCTATAGCTATAATGACCTTGGCGCCCTTATTTACAAGTGTTTTTGCCTGCGACTGAGATACGCTCGGGTCGAAATTGCTGTTGAGAAGCTCTACATTGTAATCGTTGAGGTCTATGCCGCTGTCGCGCAGACCGAGGATGATGCCCTCATAGCAGTTTACAAGAGATTCATGCGAGCCGAACTGGATGATGCCTATGGTGGGTTTTGCCTTTTCTCCGCAGGAGGAGAAAGCGAGAAGCGACATAGCGATAAGCGCTACGGAAATTATTAAAGAAACGATTTTTTTCATGATTTTTGATTCCTTTCAGATTTTTGTTTTTATTATGTGATTCCGATTCAAGTTCAAATCACGCCATCGTCCGGAAAGTACAAACATAATCTTTTCTCCTTTGCAAAAATAAAAAAATCCCGAGTATCTCTCGATACTCGGGACGAATAAACATATCCGCGGTGCCACCCGAATGGAAATATAAAAATACTTCCTCTTTATCGCGTACAGAATATACGCGGCGCCATGGTAACGGAAGCGCACCCCGTCGATTGCTACTTGCCTTTCGGCTTTCGTCCGCCCTCGGAAGCCCATTCGCCGGAAACTCCTCTGCCGTGCTCTCACCGCCCACAGCTCGCTTTGAGAATCGCCTATCGACTACTCTTCTTCTTCGCAGGTTTGATTTTTTCTGCATTATATCACGCATTTTCGCTTTTGTCAATAGATTTTTCAAAAAAATTTTTCGGCGTTTCTCTTTTTCGGCAAATTATGTTGACTTGCGGGGGAAGCTGTGGTATTATAATATATAAATCCATGAAAAAGAGGTATATGCAAATGAAAGTAGTACTTTTAGCCGATGTAAAGGGTCAGGGCAAAAAAGGCGATATAATAAAGGTATCGGACGGATATGCGAAGAACTTCCTCTTCCCGAAGAAGCTCGCCGCAGAAGCCGATGCAAAGCTCATGAACGAAATGAAAGGCAAGGAAGAAGCAAGACTCCACAAGATTGAGCTTGAAAAGGACGCCGCACGCGCAACAGCCGCAAAGCTTGAGGGCATAATGGTCAAGATAACGGCGCAGGCAGGCGCAGACGGCAAGACTTACGGTTCCGTCACATCAAAGGAAATAGCCGAGAAGCTTCTCGAGCAGGCGGGAATCGAAGTAGACAAGAGAAAGATAGACATCCCCGAGCCGATAAAGGCTTTCGGTACATACAGCCTCGAGGTCAAGCTCTACGGCGATATCTCGGGTAAGATAAATGTTGTTGTAGCGGAGAAATAATCCGCAAAAGTAAAAATTCACTCATGAAGGATTAAGTTATGGCAGAAGCAGGCAGAACAGTCCCCTTTGCGCTGGAAGCGGAGCAATCAGTACTCGGAGCTATACTCATAGACCCCGAAAAATTCAATGATATCGGCTCTATCATGAAGGGCGACGATTTCTATATCGGCGAGCACCGCGAGATTTTTGCGGCGATGCAGGAGCTTTTCGTCAAGAACAGGGATATAAACCTCATCACGCTCATCGATATGCTCGTTTCCCGCGGCGTATATACGGAGGATGAAATAAAGCGATACCTGCGCGTGATAGCGGAGGTTGTCCCCACCGCGTCCAATATCAAGGATTATGCGCAGATTGTCAAGGACAAGAGCGTTCTGCGCAAGCTGATAACGGCTTCCGAAGCGATAACGGAAAATGCCTATGCCGCGCACGGCGAGGTGCGCTATATCCTCGATGATGCCGAGCAGAAGATTTTCGATGTCGCTCAGGGAAACGAAACTCAGAATTTCGTTCATATCCGCGATGCGCTCGGCATGACATATGACAGGCTTGAAGCGATAAGAACCGACCCTGCCGCCGTTTCGGGAACACCCACGGGCTTTTCCGCCGTAGACAATGTCATCGTCGGTATGGGCAAGGGCGACCTTATCCTCATCGGCGCGCGCCCCGGTATGGGTAAAACCACATTTGCCATGAATATAGCGACAAATGTCGCCATCCGGCAGAAGAAAACCGTATGCGTTTTCAGCCTTGAAATGTCGGCAGAACAGCTCGCCTCCCGTATGCTCTCGAGCGAAGCGGGCGTAGACAGCTATGCTCTGCGTTCCGGCAAGATTTCCGAGCAGGACTGGCAGAAGATTGCCTATGCCACATCCAAGCTCTATGAATGTGATATCCTCATAGACCCGTCCAGCGCGATAACCGTCACGGGAATGAAGGCGAAGCTGCGCCGAGTGAAGAATCTCGGGCTTGTCGTAGTCGATTATCTTCAGTTGATGCAGAGCGACAGGCGAAGCGACAGCAGAGTTCTTGAGGTAGGCGATATTTCGCGAGGGCTGAAGCTGCTTGCGAAGGATCTCGGCGTACCCTGCATATGCTGTGCTCAGCTCTCCCGCGGACCCGAAAGCCGAACAGACAAGCGACCCATGCTTTCCGACCTGCGTGACTCAGGTGCCATCGAGCAGGATGCGGATATAGTAATGTTCCTTTACAGAAATGAATATTATGCAAACGCGCCCGAGGGCAAGGATGCCGTCGGCGGCGTTGACAGTGCCGGCACATCGCAGGCGGAATGCCTTGTCGCCAAGAACCGTCACGGTTCGACGGCAAATGTCAAGCTCGGCTTTGACGGCAGGTATTCGAGGTTTACTTCAATTGAGGACAGAGAGGAGCCGTGACACCCATGAGCAACCTTTCGGTAAAAGGGCGAAGAATGCTTGAAGCGCTCGGCGTGCCGCTCGCAGGCGATGCTCCCGAAGGGATTGTCGTCGGCTTCTCAGGCGGTGCGGACAGCGCGGCTCTGCTTCATTTTCTCACTTCGGATATGCTTCTCGGTGCCCGCATAACGGCACTCCATATAAACCATATGCTACGCGGGAACGAGGCGGAGCGCGACGAGCACTTTTGCCGCGATTTCTGCTCGGAGCACGGCATAGCTTTTGAAGCCGTGCATATAAATATAGCGGAAATATCAGGTGGCGTCGCCGTTGAGGAAACGGCGAGAAACGAGCGCTACGCGGCTCTCGCGGACTGCGCACGGCGGCACGGAGCGAAGTATATTGCCCTTGCCCATACGGAAACCGACAATGCCGAAACACTGATATTCAATATCGTGCGCGGAAGCGGGCTCAGAGGAGCCTGCGGTATTCCCGCCTCGCGCCCATGCGGAGACTTTACGATAATCCGTCCGCTTCTCTCGTGCACGAGAGCGGAAACGGAGGAATACTGCCGCGAAAACGGCATAGAATATGTCACCGATGCGACAAATTCCGATACGCACTACACAAGAAATTTCATCAGGCATGAGATACTTCCGCGCCTGCGCCGCATAAATCCCGCGGCAGAGGACTCTCTCGGCAGTCTCTGTTCCCTGCTCTCATGCGACAGCGATTTTATAGAGGGAGAGGCACAAAGATTTTTTGCCTCGCTTGCCGACAGGCGCACGGTACCCATAGCGGCACTCACCTCGCTCCACGAAGCGGTGCGCACGAGAGTGCTTGCAAGAATGTACCATGCGGCAGGCGGCGGAGATATAGACAGCCGGCATATACGCGCCGTCTGCGATATCATGCGCGGTGGCGCGGGAAAGAAAACCGAGCTTCCATGCGGCATTTTTGCCGTGGCAACGGGCGATAGTATCACATTCATGACAAGAGCCGAGCTTGAAAAAATCACCGGATCGAAAGCTCTCGATATACCTCTCGTTCTCGGTGAAAATCGCTTCGGCAATTCGCTTATTTTTGTTTCGCACGAGCCTGACGCTGCGGCAGAGGCGCGATACGGAGATTATTCCGTGCACTTTGTAAAGTCTTTCTGTCTTAATGAAAATGCGGCGCTCTCGGCAAGGACAGCACAGCCGACCGACAGCTATCGCGCGGGAGGCATCACAAGAAAAATCAAAAAGCTTCGCACAGAACTCTCTTTTTCGGCGAGAAATAAGCGCCCCGTGATATGCGCCGGAGGCGAAGTTATATGGTATCCGGGCTTTGATATGTGTGATGCGCTGAAGGGCAAAAAACCTTCGGTATATATATACTATTTTGAAAAATAAAGCAATTTGGGGGAGAAAAAATGTCAGAGAAATACAATATGATGAATGATATCAGCTCCGTGCTTCTGAGCGAAGAGGAGATAAAGAACACGGTGGAAAAACTCGGCGCAAAAATTTCCGAAGATTATAACGGCAAGCGCCTGCTCATAGTAGGCACGCTCAAGGGCGCGCTTCCCTTCATGGGCGCACTCCTCGGTAAGATAACGATTCCCTGTGAAATAGATTTTATGAAGGTCTCGTCCTACGGAAGCGGAACAAAGACCAGCGGTCAGATAAAGGTTTTGCTTGATCTCATAAGAAGCGATCTCAATCAGTGTGATGTTCTCATAGTCGAAGATATAATCGACAGCGGCAGAACTCTTTCAAATCTGACCGGATATATGAAGGAGCGCGGTGCGAAATCCGTCCGCACCTGTACTCTGCTTGATAAGCCGTCGCGCCGCGAGGTCGATTTTGAGGCGGATTATGTCGGCAAAGTCATTCCGGATGAATTTGTCGTGGGCTTCGGTCTCGATTATGACGAAAAATACAGAAATCTTCCCGTCATCGGCATTCTCAAAAAAGAAGTTTATTCAAGCTGAGCAAAAAAGACAAAAAAATTCCGCCCGCTATCCCGCGGCGGAATTTTATATATTCCTACAGAGGTGATTTTAATGATAAAGCTGCTCTCACGGCTTTTTATAAAGGACAGAGACAATACGGAAAATCCGCGTGTGCGCTCGGCATACGGTATGCTCTGCGGCATTGTCGGCATATTTTTAAATATTCTGCTTTTTGCGGGCAAGCTGGCAGCCGGCATAGCTTCGGGTGCCATTTCTGTGACGGCGGATGCTTTCAATAACTTAAGCGATGCCGGCTCCTCACTGATAACGCTGATAGGCTTTCGCCTTGCCGGGCAGAAGCCGGACAATACGCATCCTTTCGGGCACGGCAGGATAGAATATATCTCGGGGCTTCTCGTCTCAATTGCCGTCACGCTGATGGGCTTTGAGCTCGCCGTTACCTCGGTAGAACGCATTATTACACCGAGAGAAACGGAATTCGGCTCTCTCACGGTGATTATCCTCGCCGTTTCCGTGGCTGTGAAGCTCTATATGACGCTCTATAACCGCGCTGTAGGCAAAAAGATAAATTCCGATGCGGTAAAAGTTGCCGCGGTAGACAGCCTTTGCGACAGCTTTTCCACGCTCGCCGTGCTTGTATGTATGCTGATTTCACATTTTACCTCACTTGAGATAGATGCATATTGCGGTCTTGCGCTCTCGGTTGTAATACTCATCGCAGGCATACGCTCCGCCATAGAAACTATTCAGCCGCTGCTCGGTCAGGCACCCGACAAGGAATTTACGGATAAAATAATACGCATAGCGAAAAGCTCGCCCACAGTGCTCGGCGTGCACGACCTGATAGTACATGATTACGGTCCCGGAAGAAGAATGATTTCGCTCCATGCCGAGGTAAGCGACAAGGATGACTTAATCGAAGCGCACGATGCTATCGACAATATCGAAAGAGAGCTTTCGCGCGAGCTCGGCTGTGATGCCGTCATTCATATGGACCCTATAGCAGTCGGAAGTGAGGAGGTGGACGCGGCAAAAACCGAAGCGCAGATGCGCGTTCATGAGATAGACCCGCGCATCACCATCCATGATTTCCGCATGGTCAAGGGACCTACTCATACAAACGTGATATTTGATGCCGCCGTCCCCTTTGATATAAAGGAATCGGACGATGATATCAAGGCAGCTATCCGAAAAGGCATACTTGAGGACACCGGCAAAACCGCCGTCGTGACGATAGACAGGGTGCATACATAAGCGGCTCAACCATCGGTTGACAAAAAATCACCTTTTTCAACCATCAGTCTGTTGATTTCACCCATCCGAAATGGTATATTCATAGCAAAGAACATTTCGGAGGTAAGAAATGAAAGCGTCGGAATTTGAAAAATACTATTGTGCCGGTCAACCCGTAGAGATAAACGAGGCACTTGCGGCAAAGCTGAAGCCTTGCTGTGATTACACATCTTTATTTTATATGGATAAGCAATCACTGCGTGAAAAGTACCCGGCTGTGCCGAATATTTCGCGCGATGCTGCATCGGAGGATATCGAAATCTTCTTTGACATTTTAAAATATGCGTATGCAGGATATGATTATTACGGTGATAAGGTTGATTTTGAGAAGCTGAAGGCAGATATCATCGCAAAAATTCCCGCAGTCGGAATATCGACCGACGGACTTAAAAAAATAATATTTGAGGCACTTTATCCGCATATAAACGATACTCATTTCGCTTTTATCGGAGAAAAAAATCTGAATATGAAGCACTGCTTCATTGCGTATTTTTCGGATTTGCTTCTTGAAAATCACGGCGGGCTCGGCAAAGTAATCTCGGGCTGTGCTACGCTCTGCGGCAAGGAATTTGACATGGCGGAAATATCGGAAAATCTCTTTCCCACACTTCCCTCGCATGATGGGTGCGAGCGTTTTCTCTTCGGCATCTACAGCGAAAAGCCTGTCGATGCTCTCACCCTCGGCGGCGAAGAGCTTCCTCTCCACAGATGCAAAACCGATTTATGCAATCCGAAAGACGGGTTTCTTTACGATAGGGAAATTCTCGGCATTCCCGCGGTATATCAGACAACATACGGTCTGCCGGATGAGAAAACAGACGAATTTTCCGGTATGGGAGAAAAATACAAAAACGCGAAAAATCTCATCTGGTCGGTGCTCGGAAATACCGGCGGCGACAGCAGATTTCCCGAAATGTTTGTCAATGCGCTGAATGGTTATGCCAACTGGGAGATGGACTATGCCGTGCTCTCCTCTCCGCTCGCAGGCGATAATCGGGAAAGTGCGCACGAAAAAAGCTATGAAATTCATTCGCTTCCCGAAAACAATCCTAACTCCTCAAAATTCGGCGGCAGGCTCTGGCTTCTGCAAAATAAGGAAGTCGCTTCCTCGGGCGAATCGGCTGTCATGTATGCAAGGTCGGTGAAAAATTCCGTTTCCGTCGGCAGCGCAACCTGCGGTTGTGGGCAGTTTGGCGATATCCTCGGATATCATCTGCCGAATTCAAATATTCTTTTCTGCATGGGATATAAGGTTTTCAATATGGACGGTTTTGAGGAGGGTAAAGGACTTGCTCCCGACTACTGGCTCGATAGCGATGACCCCGTGACCGCCCTTGCGGAATATATAAACGAAGAGAATGGCAAATAAGCCGCATCGGGATAAAATTCTGACAAAAAAGAGGCACTGCGTGCCTCTTTTTCATATTTACCTCACCTGTGCAGATTTTCCTCGGGAACAAGCGTGATGAAAACAAGCTCCGGATTATTGCCAAACCGCGGAAAAGCCGCGTTGTTTGCAAGCCCGCGGCTAACGCAGAGGCGCTTTTCATGCAGACCCTGCGCATACTTCGGGAAAAATCCCTGTCCCGGTGCAAAAATGCTTTTGCCGCCGATGCGCCACTGCCCGCCGTGCGCATGACCCGATATCGTCAGGTCGATGCCCGTGCTTCTGATATACCGCGGATAATATTCCGGATGATGGCAGAGGAGCAGTTTGTAGCCGCCGAGCGCATTGAACATGGAAAGCCAATGCAGATTCGGTGCAGGCGTTTTTGCGAGGAAACCCTGACGCGCATCGAATCCCGTCGTCAGCCCGCCGATATTTATATCATGCCAGCGCACATATGCATTGTCCAGAACCACGGCGCCTGTCTCGCGGGCAAGCGGCAGATACCGCTCGCGGCTTCCTATCTCATGATTTCCTATCGAATAAAATGTCGGCGCAAATGACGATGCCGCGCGCAGGAAAGCAAGCCCGTTTTCGCAGGCGCGCATCCCCTCCGTGAGATCTCCCGGGATAACGATAATATCGCATCCGTTTTTCTTTATTTCAGCAAAAATCTCCTGCCATCTGCCGTTATGCAGGTCGGCAACCACGGCAATCCGCGCGGGATTTCGTATCTTTGCCCTGATATTGTATCTTGTTATATCTAAATTCATTCGGGATATTTTTCCTTTTCAGCGGATAAAAGCGGCAAATGCCGCTTTCACCTTGATTTTCTATGCCTTTGTAGTGAAAATATATTCGCCGCCGCAAAGCGTTTCTTTTCTGCCGTCGGGAAGCGTAAGCTCCGCCACGGTGCCTGCGGGAACGGTAAACTCATAGTGGATAAATTCGCCGGAATAATACCAGTTTGAAACAACCTCGCCCGAAACGGTCTTGATTCTGCAGTTTACAAATCCGAGTTCTTTTGAGGGATTCGGAGCGAGCGAAATATGCTTGTAGCCTGCGCCGTCCTCGAGCGAATTTACACCTGCGCATACACCGTAGAGCCAGTCTGCTACGGCACCGTATGCATAGTGATTAAATGAGGTCATGCTGACGCTGCTGAAAGAGCCATCCTCATTTATGCAGTTCCAGCGCTCCCACATCGTCGTCGCGCCGTGATTTACGGAATATAGCCATGAGGGCATCTTCTCCTGGAGCAGGAGCGTATATGCAAGGTCTGTATACCCGTTTTCGGAGAGCGCATGGAGCAGATAAGGCGTACCGACAAATCCCGTGTTCATTCTGTCGCCGTTTTCATGGATAATCTTTGCAAGGCAGTCCGCCATGCTTTTTCTCTCATCTTCGCCGCGATAGAGATGAAAATGCAGTATCATCGCGAGTGTCGTCTGTGTTATCGGCTTGATGACTACCTGCTCTTCTCTGTTCTTTTCATCGCGCAGAGAAACATGCTTGGACATGCAGGGCAGTCCGTTTTCAATGAAATTATCATGGAAAGCATCGAGTATGCGGCTGTGGAGCGCTTCATATTCGCTCATGTCCTTGCCGAGCAGTTTGCCGGCTTTAATGAGAATATCCGTCACGCGCGCATAATAAGCCGAGGCAATCAGATCCTTTTGTGTTGCGCCCGTATCGCCGCCGACAACACCATCCATTGCGAGCCAGTCGCCGTAGTGCCATCTGTCTGTCCAGAGGGCTTCGATAGTGCCCGCATGGCGAATGTATTCGACCCATTTCTTCATCATGGGGAATTCCTCGGCGAGCATTTTCTTGTCACCGTAAGCAAGGTAAACCTCCCACGGGATAATGCCGGCGGCATCGCCCCATGCGCAGCACACGGCACCTCTTTGGAGAGCATCGGGAACAACTATCGGAACGCCGCCGTCATTGCGGAGTGACTGCTCTGCCGCCATATCGCCGAGCCATTTTCGGAAGAAATCGTGTACACCGAAATTATATACGCCGGCGCGGCAGAAAACCTGTGCGTCACCTGTCCAGCCGAGACGCTCGTCTCTCTGCGGGCAGTCGGTGGGAACATCGAGATAATTACTTCTCTGCCCCCAGAGAACATTATGATAAAGCTGATTTACCTTTGCATTTCCGCATGAAAAGAAGCCTGTGCGCTCCATATCGGAATAAACCGCAACGGCTGTAAAGCAATTAAGGTCTACCTCTTCAAAGGGATATTCATCGAGGCGGATGTAGCGGAAGCCCTGGAATGAAAAGGTTGGCTTGAAAACATCCTCTCCGCCGGACAGTATATATTCGTTTCTGCTTCTTGCGGAACGCAGATTTTCGTTATAGAAGTTGCCCTCGGTGTCAAGCACCTCTGCATGAGTCATAACTATTCTGCCGCCGCGCTCGCCTTTGATGCGAACCTCTACATAGCCTGTCATATTCTGCCCGAAATCTATTACTCTCTCGCCCTTCGGCGTGATAATAAATTCCTTCGGGGCAATCCGCTCATGCTCATGGATGAGCTCGCCCACCTGCGGGATAAGCTTTGTTTTCACGCGGCTGAGCTTCGCCGTGCCGAGCTGTTTTATTCTTGCCGTCGGGTCTACCGTCTCGCCGTGATATATCTCGGAATAAAGTATCTTTGAGGTGCGCACGCCCCATGTATCGTCTGTTGCAAAATGCTCTTCTCTTCCGTCAGCATATTCCACATCAAGCCATGCGATAACACTGACCGTATCGGAGAAAACATGGCGTCTGTCTTTCCATGTGAGGTCGCCGACAGCCCAACCCTCTGCCGCCGTAACGGAAATTTCCGCGCTCTTGTCGCCGAGAAATGCCGTCACATCATATGTCTGATACTGCGTGCGGACATGATACGATGTCCAGCCCGGATTCAGTACGGAATCCGTGATGCGTTTGCCGCCGATGCGGACAAGATAAAGTCCTATCGCGGAAGCGCCGAGTGTCGCTTTCTTTACCTTGCCTGAGAGCGCTATCTTCTTGTAGAAATCCACAACATTTGCCTCTTTGGGGGAACAAATCCATTTTGCACATATTTTCATATAGAAACCTCTTTCTGCGTTTTTTTCTTGATTTTCACTCTGCTATGAGGTATAATTATGAGGGGAATATTTCCCTCATAATACTTTGTTTTTATATTGTATCATAAAAGCCGACACTTTTCAATATGAAAAAGAAAAATGCTTTTTAAAAAAAGAGGTTTATCATGCAAGAGAAATTTTGCGATTTGCATATGCATTCCGTCTTTTCGGACGGCTCCTGTACGCCCGAGGAACTGATAGAGCTTGCGCTCTCGGCAGGGCTCTCCGCCGTGGCGCTTACCGACCATAATACAGTCGATGGCTGTGCACGCTTTCTGTCTGCCGCAGAGGGTAAACAGATAGATGCAGTCTGTGGAGCGGAATTGACCACCGACTATGAGGGCACGGAACTGCATCTGCTCGGGCTTTTTCTCGCGCCCGAAGTTTTCGATGATGTATCGGAATATGCGGTGGAGCGCAATATCGCCAAGGAATCGGCAAATAAAAAGATGATAGAGCGCCTTGCCGCCGACGGATTTGAGATAAGCTACGGCGAATTTGTGAAACGCTTCCCGAACAGAAACAGAAACCGCGCAAATATCGGTGCGCTTCTTCAGGCAAAAGGCTATGTGGCGTCCGTTTCCGAGGCTTTTGCAAAATATCTCGGCGAGGGACAGAAATATTATGTTCATGCGCCAAGACTTGATTTTCTCCGCACAATAGGCAAGATTCACGAGTGGGGCGGCGTCGCCGTCTGGGCACATCCGCTTTATCATGTCGACCGCGCGCGGGCAAGAGAAATTCTCATCGCCGCAAGGGAGCGCGGAATCGACGGCGCAGAAGCATATTATTCGACTTATTCGGAGGATGATACGGCATATATGCTCGCCCTCTGCCGTGAGCTTGAGATTTTACCGAGCGGCGGCAGTGATTTTCACGGCGCGACAAAACCCGATATTGCCGTCGGCAAGGGAAAAGGCAACCTCGCAGTGCCGTATTCCTGCTATGAAAATCTCAAAAAACTTGCCAAAAAAATATAAATCGGCACAAAAAAGGGACTTCGCATGAAGTCCCTGCTATATAGTCGCGAAAAATATAGCGGAATTAAGGTATCGGCAGACAAACTGAAAAGGAGATAAAAATGACAAACAGAGAAATATTTGATATAGCCATGAGGCAATCCGCGCTGGATATCAATGCTCGAAGTTCTGATTTTGTTAAGGATACAAATGTATTTGTCAGGTTTGAAATAGGCGCATCGGCAAGAAAATATTATAAAGAGCCTATTGCGTGTAATTTGGTCTCATATGGGAGCAATATCGTCGCTTCCGTAAAAGACGAATACAGAGATATTGTCGAAACATATTTAAGCAAATTCGAATTTTATCATTGTTTTGAGACTCCGAATATTCTTTGGCTGGACGAAAAAATGAAAGAATACGGATATCGCGTTTGCTTCATGGCGGAATATTTTCTTCCGAATGTTGATATTCTGACCGGAATTGCGTGCAAATATAAAATCAAAATGTTGGAGCAAAAAGATTTTAAAGATTTATATCTTCCGACTTGGAGCAACGCGCTGTGCGAAGAGCGCAAGGAATTGGATGTTCTCGGTATCGGCGCCTATGACGGTGAGAAGCTGATAGGGCTTGCGGCTTGCTCAGCGGATTGCGACACGATGTGGCAGATAGGAGTCGATGTTTTGCCGGAATATCGCAGGCAGGGAATTGCGCCTGCGCTGACAAGCAATCTTGCAGTTGAAATATTGGCAAGAGGAAAAGTTCCTTTTTATTGCTGCGCATGGTCAAATCTTAAGTCCGCAAAAAATGCATTGCGCAGCGGCTTTGTGCCAGGATGGGTTGAAATGACGGTGAAAGATTCGGATACGGTTGACAAATTAAATAAGTAGGCTTTATGATAAACATATTTTGAAAAATAACAAAAAACGACGAGCAACTACTCGTCGTTTTTTCTTATAGACAAAAAAGTAATAAGAAACTGAATAAAGGAAGAAAAGAGAAAGAAGTTCAAGCCCTCGGACAATTAGTATCGGTCAGCTGAATGCATTACTGCACTTACACCTCCGACCTATCAAACTCGTAGTCTACAAGTGTCCTTACTAGCTTAAGCTATGGGATATCTAATCTTGAAGCATGTTTCACGCTTAGATGCTTTCAGCGTTTATCATAACCGCACGCGGCTACCCAGCTGTGCCCTTGGCAGAACAACTGGTGCACCGGAGGTGCGTCCGACCCGGTCCTCTCGTACTAAGGTCAGCCCCTCTCAAATATCCTACGCCCACGACAGATAGGGACCGAACTGTCTCACGACGTTCTG
>CAJKRH010000032.1 GCA_905202255.1 uncultured Ruminococcus sp. | reverse complement strand
AGAGGTGGCTTCGCCACCCTGAACCCTCCTCTTGGTCATGCAAAAGTACGATAAAAGAAAAGTTACTTCAAGTTTCTTTTCGGACAAGCGAAAAGAACATTATAAGAAAATTTGCATATGTAAGCGCAAAAGAAATATCAAAAAACTCCCCTCCCGAATTTTTTTCAAGGAAAAACTTGCAAAATGCTTTTCCGCATAAAATTATTCCTTTCTTCAAACAATTTTAATGCGCGATTATACGCTTAAAATAAAAATACCATATAGTTTACACAAGGAAGGAATTTCAATGAAAAAGACTATATTTCTGATATTGCTTTGCATATGTGCTCTGCTTTGTTCCTGCGGTGAGCCGACTATGAGCAGTTCATCGGACAGCACGGCAGATACAAGTGCGACATCGCATTCCGATACGGACTCGGGCATGACGACAGAAACGACAAGCACTACGCAAACAACCGATTCTGCCGCAGGCACAACATCAGAGTCCACCTCCGACACCGCCGTCTCGACTACACTGCGTCCCGTCTATGCAAGACTTGATTTCGGCACAAAAAGCCGCGCCGCAGATAATCATCTTACCTCGCATGAATCAATCATCGAGCGCCTCACCTATGATAAAGAGGCGATTTCCGTTGAATTTACCGAGGATTCCATGATAATCACGGCAAATAAAGACGGCACCTTCAAAGCCGCGGGCGAAAAAGCGGCTCTCAGCGATTCGCAATGGTTCATCCGCGACAGCGATACCTGCTACTATCCGGTAAACACCTTTGCCATAATGTTTGACGACCTGCCGGACTACGATTTTGAAGGCGAGCTTTTCTCGGGCTACGGCACATGGTCGGGCTATCCGCATTCATATGACAATGTGGGCGTCGACGGAAAATGGGGCGGCGGTCATCAGTATATGAAGATAAGAATCAAAAACCCGGGCGACAACAATAAGATAGCAATGGCATTCAACAATGCTTCGGCATATGCTTCGACGCAGTTCTGCGTGATGGGCATACGCGAGCATCAGCCCGAATACAGAACCTATATCTATGATATCACCTATGCCGCAACTTATCCCTCGGGCAAGGGCGTAATGCTCCCCGGCATCGCTCCCGGAAACAACTGGACATGGAAGCAGAATTATGAAGTGACGGGACTGCGTTTTCATCTGCTCGGCTCGACCTGCTCATATGCTAATGCATATCTGAACAACAAATTCGAGGAAAACGAGAGTGCCGCCGACTATGACGCATTCAAGGAATATTTCTCGCGCCTCGATTCCCGCGCACTGATAAAAAAGGACGACAGGGTAGAGATAGATTATATCATCTTCGGCGGAACACCCGAACAGCTCAATTCCTATAAGAGTTATATTGAAGCTTCCGAGGCAACATCGGCAAAATAACCGGATATGACAAGCCGCGGGCATTTTTGGAGCGGAAATACGCCGCATGATAGACCAAAAAATCCGCGGCTTGCCATTTTTTATATACATCGGACGGCAAAAAAAGCAACTGCGGATATTTTGGTTGTTACAAATGTATGGAAAACTATGCTTTGTGAAGCAAGACTATTGACAAATTCAAAGAAAAATGCTATAATGACCTTAAACATATAGGGTAAACCCTTATTATGATAAAATTTGAAAAGGAGTATTTTTATGAAGAGAATTCTTTCACTTCTCATTGCGATCGCAATGCTGGTGGTAGCGGTTTCTCTCGTTGCCTGCGGCAATGACCCCGAAACGACGACGACAAAGAAGCCCGATGTCACTACTTCTTCTTCCAAGGGTGACAGCACGACATCAACCGATAATGACGGCACGACCGCTTCTTCTGGCACGACAGACAGCAACGGAACAACAGCTTCCTCCAGCAGCACAACCGAACCCGGCAGCTCAGGCGACGATCTGAGCGGCAAGACAAAGCATCCCGATTTCATGGATGTAAACTTCAACAGCAGAGAGTTTGTTTTCGCTATTCAGAAGAAGGGTGACTGGGATGAGTATCCCATCGCTCCCGAAGCAACAGGCGAGGACAATATCATCACAGAGGCTTCCATCAACAGAACAAAGACTGTTGAGTCTCTTTACAACTGCAAGATAAAAGAGATCCAGTGCGACGACTCTGCTACGGGCTACAGCCTTATCTCCACTGATATCCAGACAGGTAAGCACACTGTTGACTTTGCTGAGTATCAGTACTCTCTCGGCAGAGCAAATGCAGAGCTTGTAAACTTTGCAAAGCTTGATATCGATCTTACACACGACTGGTTTGACCAGAGCTTCATCGACACATACAATGTAAATGATGACGGTGTAAACAGAATCTTCCAGCTTTCCGGTCCCTGGAACCTCATCAGCTATGATGCATCCTGGATGCTCTACTTCAACATGACTGTTTATGAGGCTCTTCTTGCAGCAGGCAAGACAAATGTCGACCTCTATCAGACAGTTAAGGACGGCAAGTGGACAGTTGATGTTATGCTCGGCATGATGGACGCCACAAGGAACGATGTAAACGGCGACCAGAAGATGAACTATGATGACGGCGACGTATTCGGTCTCACAACATACGCCAACGGATATGTCAACAATGCTATCTGGTTCGGTATCGGCGGCAGAGGTGCCATAAGAGATACCGCTACAAACAAGGTTGTTGCCGTAAGCAAGGATACCGTTGATGTTGCGGCTCTCTCCGCAGCTATTGATAAGGCTTCCAAGCTCGTTAACAACGAAGGCTTCACAGCTATCAACGCTATAGCCAAGGCTCGCGGATCCTTCACAAACGGTCAGACTCTCTTCGCTTCCGAGTGTCTCGCCGCCGCCAGCCTTGTTGACGATGAAAATGCTAACTTCTCCTGCGTTCCTTTCCCGAAGTACAATGAGGAGCAGGAAAGCTACTACACGATGGTATGTAACCGTGCATATGCTCTCGCAGCATCTGCAGCTATCTCCGACCTTGACAATATCGCAAGCTTCATCGAAGTATTCGCCTTCCATTCTCAGAAGCTCCTGTATCCCGAGTATGTAAACTACTACAAGACTCAGGTATTCTGCGATGACGGCGCAGGCGAAATGCTCGATATCGTATTCAAGGGTCGTGTATGGGATATGGACTACCTCGGCAACATGGGTATCACATCCACTGTTGCAAGCTATATCAGCACAGGCAAGAACATGTTCTCTAAGGCTATAGCTTCCAAGTCTGCAGCTACAAACTCCAAGCTCGATGAATATCGTGCAAATGTTAAGAAGTTTGCAGACAAATAATTCTATATGAATATCCGAAACCCTCGCGGCTTGTTTGCCCGCGAGGGTTTTTGATTTTTTGCGGGGAAAACTGCCGGGGAAAAAGCCAAGGAAAGTACGCGGGTCACATCCCTGATTTTCACGCAGGAAAAATGCTTTTTGATGTTGACATAATCGGCATTTTGTTGTAAAATACGAGTGAAATATATTCTGTGAGGTGTGCCATGGAATTTTTCCGCACATTAAAAAAGGTATTTTCTCCCCGCGAAGAACATTCTCGCGGCAGACTCTGCATATTGGCAAGCGGGATACTCGCAAGTATTGCCGCGCAGTTCACGGGTGGCGTTTTTTATACGGGCTTCCTGCTGCTCTATGGGATAGATGTCGTCAGCATCGGTATACTGACCTTCATCCCGAGCCTTGCCTGCCTGCTCAATATCTTTTCGCCATCGATACTCGAACGCTTTCGCAAAAGAAAATGGCTGCTGGCTTTTGTGCGCATTCTCACAAATACGATAAATATCCTCGGCATAACATTTCTGCCTTCTCTTGTTCATGAAAAAAGAGCAAGAGTTATCGGCTTTATCATCATCGTCGCGCTGGCAAATTCCATATCGGCACTTTTCGGCTCGGGCTATTCCGCATGGCATGCGAAATTTCTGACAGAAGATGTCCGCTCTGCTTATTTTATGTTTAACGGCTGTATAAACAGCCTTACGGTATATCTTTTTGCGCTCATCGGCTCTGTTGCGACAGACAGGCTCGCCGGTTCTCCCTCGCAGTTGACTATGATGACAACATTGCGAATTATTTCGTATGTGCTCACCGTGCTTGATACAGTCCTGCTCTGTATCCCGAAGGAATATGAATACGAAACCTCCGGCGAAAAGGTAAAACTTGCCGATGTTTTCATAAAACCCGTGAAAAACAAGGCGTTTTTCTGCTCGATGGTCATACTTTTTCTCTATGGCTTCACGACAAATCTGCCGAATGCCACGCTCAATGCCTATCTGATAAATGATGTGCATATCAGCTATACCTTCATGAATGCGATAAATGCGACTTATTTCCTCTTTTTCATCGTTTTCGGCAGGATGTGGAATAAATTTATCGCGGAAAATACATGGTTTCGTGCGCTCGCCATAGCCTGTGTGATTCAGGGAGCCACATATCTTGTTTATGCCTTTGTAAATGAGGCAAATTCCTCATGGCTCTATCTCTCGGTGCGCCTTTCGCAGCATGTGCTCGGCGTTGTCATGAATACGATAATCGCCTCCGTGCCGTATATAAATCTTCCCGATGAGGACAGGACAAATTATCTCTCATTCCAGCTTATTGTCAGCAATCTCGCATCGTTCTCGGGAATGATGGTCGGAACACTCTTTACTTCTATAATGGGCGAGCGCGCTTTGAATTTCTTCGGCTTCCCGCTTTCGGCGGCTCCGCTGCTGCTTGTCGCCTGCTGGTTTATGCATTATGTGACGGCTTTTGTGATAATGCGCCTGCTTCCGATAGTCACACCGAAGTATCATTATCCCGCACCCGCAAAAAAATAAAAACTTTTTTTCATAAAACTATTGCATATTGCGGCTTTTGATGGTATAATACTGATTGTTGCATTATGCAAAGCAGGATGGTCCGCTGCATGCTCGCATGAACATCCGCAGATTTCAAAAGGAGGACGGCTCAAAATGGACAAGATTCAGGCTTTTGTAAACGAGCAGCTCAAGACAGATATCCCCGCTTTCGAAATAGGTGATACTGTCGTTGTTCACAACAAAATCAAGGAAGGTACCAGAGAAAGAATTCAGCTTTTCGAAGGTACGGTTATCGCCAAGAAAAACGGCGGTATTTCCGAAACCTTTACTGTAAGACGCATTGCTTACGGTGTAGGTGTTGAGAAAACCTTCCCGCTTCATTCTCCCAATGTAGAGAAGGTAGTAGTTGTACGCCGCGGTAAAGTTCGCCGCGCTAAACTCTACTATATCCGCGAGAGAGTTGGTAAGCAGGCTAAGGTTAAAGAGCTTATCTGACAAAGAAAAATCCCACCAATCGGTGGGATTTTTTGTATTATAACGGAATATTTCCCGTAAATTGTTGACAACTGTATCGTAATGTGCTATCATTAGTATGCCACATTACTTTTTTAAATATCTGTCAATAGGGTTATTGTGCCCTTTTATAAGCGTATTCAAATAACGGTAGATATACCTATCGCAATAATTCGCTTATTAAAAGGGCAGATTATACAAGTAGTGTGGCAACGAAAGCGAGAAGTATTCTACAGTGCCGTCTCGCTCGAGGCGGCACTTTTTTTATTTTCTCCGCTTTCTTGTGTCTGTATGCATTTTTAATTTTACAAAATTTCAAATCTTACAAGAAGGAGAAGCATCATGAAAAAATTCAGAAAACTGCTGTTTTTTGCGGCAATAACGGCTCTGCTCACCTGCCTGCTCTGCGTGGCGCTGAATGCAACGCAGTATAGCGGAAATTGCGGCAATAACGGCAACAATGTGACATGGAGTCTCGATACCGAGACCGGCGTGCTGAAGATTGAGGGCACGGGAGCAATGGCGGATTATTTTCCATATGCACCGTGGAACAAGTACCGTTCAATTATAAAGACGGCAAAGGTAGGCAATGGCGTGACAAGTATAGGGGGCGGTGCATTCTATTACTGTAGCAGCCTCACAAGTATCACAATACCGGGCAGCGTGACAAGCATAGAAAGCAATGCATTCTCTGTCTGTAGCAGTCTCACGAGCATTACAATACCAAGTAGCGTGACGAGCATAGGAGGCAGCGCGTTCTATAGCTGTAGCAGTCTCACGAGCATTACAATACCAAGTAGCGTGACAAGCATAGGGGGCAGTGCGTTTTCTTACTGTAGCAGTCTCACGAGCATTACAATACCAAGTAGCGTGACAAGCATAGGAAGCGATGCATTCTTTGACTGTGGCAGCCTCACAAGTATAAATGTAGATGAAACCAACGAAACCTACAAATCGATTGATGGCGTACTTTTCTCAAAAGATGGGAAAACGCTTATTGCTTATCCTAAGGGAAAGTGCGAAACAACTTATACTATATCGGATAGCGTGACAAGCATAGGAAACAGTGCATTCTCTGGCTGTAGCAGTCTCACGAGCATCGAGATACCGAACGGCGTGACAAGCATAGGAGGCGGCGCGTTCTATAGCTGTAGAAGCCTCACGAGCATCGAAATACCGGATAGCGTAACAAGCATAGGAAACGGTGCATTCTCTGGCTGTAACAGCCTCACAAGTATAAATGTAGATGAGACCAACGAAACCTACAAATCAATTGATGGCGTACTTTTCTCAAAAGATGAGAAAACACTTATTGCCTATCCTAATGGAAAAAGTGAAACAACTTATACTATACCAAATTGCGTGACAAGCATAGGAAACAGTGCATTCTCTTCTTGTATAAGTCTCACGAGCATCACAATACCGAGTAGTGTGACAAACATAGGAATCCGTGCATTCTCTTACTGTATCCGTCTTACGAGCATTACAATACCAAGTAGCGTGACAAGCATAGGAGGCAGCGCGTTCTATAGCTGTAGCAACCTTACGAGCATTGAAATACCAGATAGCGTGACAAGCGTTGAAGCAATGGCGTTCGGTGGCTGTAGAAGTCTCACGAGAATTACAATACCGAGTAGTGTAACAAGCATAGGAAATTGTGCGTTTTTAAGCTGTGGAAGTCTCGCAAGTGTTACAATTTTCTCAAAAGATGTAACCATTTACGATTATGCTGGCACCATTTCCGCTACCGCTACCATCTACGGCTACAGCGGCTCTACCGCAGAAGCATATGCTACAAAGTACAACCGAAAATTTGTAGCCATCAGAAATATCATTGCGAGCGGCACATGCGGAGCCGCAGGTGATAATCTCACATGGTCACTTGATGACGAGGGTCTGCTTACTATCGAGGGTTCGGGCGCGATGAAAGATTACTTACCTTCTGAAACCGTATCATGGGAAGATTATCTTTCAAGCATTAAATCGGTTGAGATAGGCAACGGAGTGACAAGCATAGGAAAATATGCGTTCGAGCACTGTAGCAAACTCACGAGCATCGAAATACCGAGCAGCGTGACAAGCATAGGAGACTATGCGTTCTATAACTGTAGCAGTCTCACGAGCATCACAATACCAAGTGGCGTGATAATCATAGGAAGTCGTGCGTTCTATGGCTGTAGCAAATTAAAGTATAATGAATATGACAACGCCAAATATCTTGGAAATGCAGAAAACCCGTACCATGCTTTGATTGAGGCAAAAAACACTTCCATAACAGATTGTACAATAAACGATAGTACAAAAGTAATAGGAGGCGATGCATTCAGATACTGCGGCAGTCTTACAGGCATCACAATACCGAGTAGCGTGATAATCATAGGAAGTGGTGCGTTCTATGGCTGTAGCATACTCAGGAGTATCACAATATACTCAAACGATGTAACAATTTACGATTCGGCTGATACCATCTCCAATACGGCAACAATTTACGGCTATAAAGGCTCCACAGCCGAAGCATACGCGAAAAAATATAATCGCAAATTCATCCCCCTTGAATGTGATGAGCATAATTTTGGTGATAATTACAAGCATGATGATATAAATCACTGGCTTGAATGCAGCGTTTGCGGCAAAAAAGCGGATGTTACCGAGCATAGTTTTGAGCAGCAGCACAATGAAACCACCCACTGGTCTGAGTGTGCTTGCGGCTACAAGAAGGGAACAGCAACACATAAATTCACTCGGAATCATGACGAAAAAACTCACTGGCTCGAGTGTTCTGTATGTCATGCCAAGAAAGACATCGCGGCACACACCTTTGACAACGCTTGTGATACGACATGCGACATCTGCGGTTATACAAGAAGCATATCCCACAACTATGAGCAGAAGCACGACGGTACAAAGCACTGGGATGAGTGCACAGTCTGCGGTGATAGGCAAAATGTCACTGCGCACATCTTTGACAATGCTTGCGACACGACCTGTGATACTTGCGGCTATACAAGAGCGATAACTCACAATTACGAGCAGAAGTATGATGAAAATAACCACTGGCTCGAATGCTCTGTATGCCATGTCAAGAAAGACATCACTGCTCATATCTTTGACAACGCTTGTGATACAACATGCGATGCTTGTGGCTATACAAGAAGTATAACTCACAACTATGAGCAGAAGCATGATAATACAAATCACTGGCTCGAGTGTTCTGTATGTCATGCCAAGAAAGACATCACAGCACATATCTTCGACAACTCCTGCGATACGACATGTGATGCTTGCGGTTATACAAGAAGCATAACCCACAATTACGAGCAGAAGCACGATGAGAATAATCACTGGGACGAGTGCACAGTTTGTGGCGATAAACAGAATGTCAAAGTTCACATCTTTGACAACTCATGCGACACGACTTGTGACACTTGTGGTTATACAAGAAGTATCACCCACAACTACGAGCAGAAGCACAATGAAACAAACCACTGGTATGAGTGCTCTGTATGTCATGCCAAGAAAGACATAACAGCCCACATCTTCGACAATTCCTGCGATACAGCCTGCGACACT
This sequence comes from uncultured Ruminococcus sp., assembly GCA_905202255.1. GTDB lineage: Bacteria > Bacillota > Clostridia > Oscillospirales > CAG-272 > Apopatosoma. The sequence continues at coordinate 12,889 of CAJKRH010000032.1, read as the reverse complement.
TGTGGCTATGTGAGAACTATAACCCACAACTACGAGCAGAAGTATGATGAAACTAACCATTGGCTCGAATGCTCTGTATGCCATAACAAGAAAGACATAACAGCCCACATCTTCGACAACTCCTGCGATACGACCTGCGACACCTGCGGTTATGTGAGAAGCGTAACCCACAACTACGAGCAGACGCACGACGAGACAAATCACTGGCTCGAATGCAGTGTTTGCCATGAGAAAAAGGACGAGGCGGCGCACACATTCAGGCAGAGATTTGACAAGACCCATCACTGGAATGAGTGTTCCTGCGGCTTTATAAAAGACAAATCCGAACACACGCTTGATGAGGAAGGCAAGTGCACAAAATGCAGATTCGGCAGAGTAATGCTCGGCGACCTGAATGGCGACGGCAAGATATCGGCTATCGACCTGACTCTCATGCGCAAGTATATTGCGGGATATAAGGTTGATATGATTGAAGCCGCAGCCGACCTGAATGGCGACGGCAGAATAACAGCGATTGACCTCACCATGCTCCGCAAATATATTGCCGGTCTTATCACCGAGTTTTAAATCTGACACCCCTATTTACCATAGTTAAGCAGACAATCCCCCCCCTTTTTGTCTTGCTTATATGCAAAAAGCTTCCGTTGAGATCAATGGAAGCCTTTTGCTGTATTCGGTTGTTGTGGTGCTATAATAAATATTCGTATAGAACAGTATTTAGTCATTGGTAATTATACCAAATGGCAACATAGTAGCCAAATAGTATAGTTGACTTTCGTACAAGAATATATTATAATATATGCAGTGAATTTATATAATGCTTAAATATTGTGCAAAATAATAATTTAAGGAGGACAAAATGAAAAAATTAAAAAAATTGATGTTTTTCGCAGCAATCATGACTTTGTTCACCTGCCTGCTCTGTATGGCGCTGAATGCGGAAACTGTAAGCGGCACATGCGGTGCTGAGGACGACGGGAGCAACCTCACATGGACATTTGATACAGAAACCGGCGTGCTGAAGATTGAGGGAAAGGGGGCGATGGCGGATTATGTGTATAATAACTGGAATGGCTCTAATAACTATGCACCGTGGTATAACTATCGCTCAAGTATAAAAACCGCCAAGATAGGCGATGGTGTGACAAGCATAGGGGACAGTGTTTTCTTCTCCTGCGGTAATCTCACAAGTATCACAATACCCAATAGCGTGACTAACATAGGAAGCGACGCGTTCTCTGGCTGTGTCAGCCTCACGAGCATTGAGATACCGAGTAGCATTACAAGTATAAAAAGCGGTGCGTTCTCTTACTGTCATGGACTCACAAACATCGATATACCGAGTAGCGTAACAAGCATAGGGAGCGGTCCATTCACCGGCTGTAGCAAACTCACTAGCATAAATGTAAATGAAGCAAGCAAAACCTATAAGTCAATTGATGGTGTACTTTTTACTAAAGATGAAAAAACATTAATTCGTTATCCCGAAAATAAGGAAGGAACATCATATATTATATCCGATAGCGTTACAAAAATCGGAGGGAGTGCGTTTTATTATTGTACTGGTCTCACAAGTATCACAATTCCAAGTAGCATAACAAGCATAGAAAGCTATGCGTTCGATTGTTGTGCTTTCACAGATGTTTATATTTCAGATATCGCCGCATGGTGTGAAATCGAAGGCGATTCAGGTCAACTATCTCGTTCTGCTTATAATTTATATTTGAATGGCAAGCTTGTTGCTAATGTTGCAATGCCAAATAATGTGACAAGTATCAGAAGTAACGCGTTCAATAATTGTAGAAGTATCACGAGCGTCACATTTGACGAGAATAGCAAACTAACAAGCATAGAGGCAAATGCGTTCAAAAACTGTACTAGTCTCACGAGTATTATTATACCTAACAGCGTAACAAAACTAGCGGTAGATGCCTTTTCTGGTTGCGATAATTTACAATATAATGGATATGACAATGCCATGTATCTCGGAAATCCTGAAAATCCATATTATGCTTTAATTAAGGTAAGTGATAGAAAAATTTCGTCATGTATCATAAACGAGCAAACAAAAGTTATTGTAACTTATGCTTTCAATTATTGCGGATTGCTGACAGAAATTACAATTCCGGAAAGCGTAAAATCAATAAGTGGGATAGCTTTCAGAGGATGTTATAAACTCTCAAAAATTTTTATATTATCAAAAGATACTGAAATAAACAACTTGATGTATGGCGGAAACTATACTGTATATGGCTATACAGGTTCTACTGCGGAAGCATATGCCGAAAAATACAAAAAGAAGTTTGTCCCTTTCAACGGCTATTGCGGTGCAGAGGGCGACGGAAGCAATATTGCATGGTATTTTGACTTCAAAACAGGCGAGCTTTCGCTTAACGGAACAGGCGAAATGAAAGATTATGTCGGTAATTTTGGTAGCCTACCATGGTTTATGCTGAATTGGTATGTAAAATCAGTTGATATATCTGATGGCATAACACATATTGGATCAAGTGCGTTTTATAATTGCAAATATCTAAAAAGCATACATATACCAAAGGATGTAAAGAGCTTCGGCGGATGGAGTGTTTTCGCATCGTGCGACGCTCTTGAAACAATGACCGTAGCTGAAGAAAACACGGTATATCACAGCGAAGGAAACTGCATAATCGAAACTGCAAGCAAGACTCTGAAATTCGGATGCAAAACCAGCATAATTCCCGATGACGGAAGCGTAACAAGCATTGGAAACCTCGCTTTCGACCGATGCAACATAGAAAATATTACTATACCTGAGTGTATTGTAAGCATTGGCACGAGTGCATTTATTGGCTGTGACAATCTGACAAACATCACGATACCGAAAAATGTCACAAGCATTGGCGGCGGAGTATTTGGCGCCTGCAGAAATTTAGAAAATATATATGTCGATGCGGAAAATACATCGTATTATGTAAAAAACAATTGCCTTATTGAAAAAGAAAGCAAGACTTTGATTGCCGGTTGCAACGACAGCATAATTCCGGATGACGGAAGTGTAACAGTTATCGGCTCTAATGCATTAAGCGGTCGTAAAATGATAAGAGTGACCATACCGAACGGCATAACGACAATTGGGTTTGCTGCATTTTCAGTTTGTCCTAATCTCGAAAGCGTCTCGATTCCCAATAGCGTTACAACCATCGAGTTCAGCGCATTTGGTAGCAATTTGAAGCTTACACATATAACTATCCCTGCAAGCGTGACAACAATTGAAATGAAAGCTTTTAGTTACTGCAATAATCTTGCAAGTATAACAATCTTATCCAAAGATGTAGAAATTTCCGACACAGCTGATACCATCCCAGAAAATACCATCATTTACGGCTACAGTGGTTCTACCGCCGAAGCATATGCTACAAAATATGACCGCAAATTTGCGGTATTCAGCGGCACATGCGGCGCCGAGGGCGACGGAAGCAATCTCGTATGGTTTTTTGATGCCGAAACAGGACTGCTCAAAATCGATGGCACAGGAAAGATGCAAACCCCTATGACCGATGCATGGCACAATAAGTATATCAAGCAAAAAATAAAAACTGTCGAAATATCGGAAGGCGTAACCTCTATCGGAAGAGGCGCATTTATGGCATGCTATAACCTCGTAAATGTGTCAATGCCTGATAGTCTGGTAACAATTGAAATGTATGCATTCAATAGTTGTACCAGTCTTGAAAAAATCTATATACCTTCGGGCGTGACATACATTGGATATGATATATTGGGAGCATGCTATAACTTAGAAAGTATTACTGTAGCTAAGGAAAATATCACTTACCATAGCGAAGGAAACTGCCTTATAGAAACGGCAAGCGGAACTTTGGTATCCGGCTGCAAGAGTAGCGTGATTCCGACGGACGGAAGTGTGAAAGCTATTGTACCGGGAGCTTTTAGCAGCTGTAAATATCTTTTAAATATCACAATTCCAAACAGTGTGATAAGTATAGGTTATAATGCGTTTAACGGGTGCGTTGGTCTCACAGATATTATAATACCTGATAGCGTGATTGAAATCGGCTGGGGTGCTTTCGGAAATTGCAGCGGACTTACCGAAATAACAATACCGTCAAGCGTTACAAAAATAGACGGAGCCATTATTTGGGGCAAAAATGTAAAGCTTACAGGCATTTATGTTGATAAGGCAAGCAATAGCTTTAAGTCTGTGGATGGTATCTTATTTACAAAAGACGGCAAAAGGCTTGTGAATTATCTGCCGGGAAAAGAGGATAAATCGTATACTGTGCCTCGCGGCGTAGAAACAATAGGCATGCTTGCATTTTCTGATAGTAATATCGAAAGCATAGATATGCCAGACAGTGTTACAAGTATTGAGGGATGGGCTTTCTCTGTGTGTAGCAGTTTGACTAACATAAATATTCCCGATAAAGTTACAAACATTAAAGAATGGGCATTTTACTATTGTACCGGTCTGACAAGTATAGTTATACCAAGCAGCGTTACGAATATCAGCGAAAATGCATTTCACAGTTGCACTTCTCTCACAGCAGTAACTATTTTGTCAAAAGATGTAGAAATCCATGACGATTCCTATGCTATCCCCGAAGCCGCCACAATCTACGGCTACAGCGGTTCCACAGCTGAAGCCTATGCTACAAAGTACAACCGAAAATTCGTAGCAATCGACAAATACAATTCTATGAATGCGAATGCTACACTCAACGAAAATATCACGATGAATTTCATCGGCACAGCTCTTACAAAAGAGGATGTCGACGGCAACGATTTCAAAATGACATTCGTTATGAACGGAAGCAAAACCAGTGTTTCTCCCGTTGAAAAGAACGGCAAGTACACATTCCCCTTTGCAGGTATTGCACCGCAGTGCATGAATGACGAGATAAGCTATGAAATGACCATGAACGGTGCTGTTGTAAAGCAGGGTTCAATAAGCGTAAGCGGTTATCTCAAGCAACTCATCGAAAAAAAGCCTGCTAACATGACAGATGCCAAGTTTAAAGCGATGTCGACACTTGTAAGCGATATGCTCAATTACGGTTCTGCGGCACAGGCTTATACAGGTCACGGCACTGATTCTCTTCTGAACGAGAATTACTATGATGATATCGTGAATAAGTATACCGAGCTCAAATCTACAGATAAAGCACTTTCCGGTGCGGCTCCCGCTGGCGCTAAATTTACAAATGTCGGCGTAAGATTTGACAATGTGAACAAGGTGTTCTTCAGATTCACAGCCGATGATATATCAAAAGTCATCATAACAATAAACGGAGTGGCTTATGGACAAGACAAGTTCGTAAAGACAGGTGACAAATATACTGTTTATTCTGAAGATATTCTCGCATCGAAATTCGATACGGTTTATACGGCTATTTTGACTTATATCGGAACAGACGAAAAGCAGATGATGACATACAGTGTTAAGTCGTTTGCATACAGCTTCCAGAATAAGCGCGGTGAGGACGGCAAGCTCACGGCAGAAGCGGTTCTTGCCCGTGCCACATACACCTATGGTGTATCGGCAAGAGCATATGAAAATGCAGAATAATCGGAGGAAAGAAATGAAAGAATTATTTATCGAAGCAGAAATAGAAATTGTCATTCTTGCTGATGATCTGCTGACTGATGTGATTGATTCATCTACATCAGGATTTGATGTAGAAGAAGGGTGCGAATAAATCCCTATTTACCATAGTTAAGCAGACAATCACACATATGCTTCGCATATCCCCCCGTCTCGGCGACGCCAACACACATGCTTCGCATATGTGTTAATCCCCCCTTTCTTTGTCTTGCTTATATGCAAAAAGCTTCCGTTGAAATCAACGGAAGCTTTTTGCTGTATTTTGTTGTTTTATCCGATTATTTTTCAGCCTTTTCCGGGGCTTCGCTATAGCCGCAGTCCTTATTGCCGCAGTATTTGTAGCCCTTGCCTTTTTTTACAAAGAGCATACCGCCGCATTTCGGACATTTATCGGCTGTTGGCAAATCCCATGATGAAAAATCACACTCGGGATATTTCTCACAGCTGTAAAACATGCTGTGATTCTTACCGAAGCCCTTGACTATTTCGCCGCCGCATTTCGGACATTTAACTCCGATATGCTCGCGTATCGGCTTCGTATTTTTGCATTTCGGGAAGTTACTGCAGGCATAGAATTTGCCGTAGCGGCTCGTACGGATGACCATATCGCTGCCGCAGAGTTCGCATTTCATATCAGTCTTTTCCGGTTCGACCTTTTCATGCTTTATCGGTTGATTATTTGCATCTATCGCAACGGTATATTTGCACTCGGGATAATTGATACAAGCGGCAAATCTGCCGAATCTGCCTTTGCGGATGACCATTTTACCTCCGCATTTTTCGCAGACCATATCACATTCCTCAAGCGGAACCTCAACCTTATTTTCGCTGATATGTTTCTGCGCCTTTTCAAGCGTTTTTTCGAAATCGCCATAAAATTTGGTCAGAACTTCTTCATAAGTTTCCTTGCCGCCGGCTATTTCATCGAGGTCATCCTCCATATTCGCCGTGAATTTATAATCGACAATATGCGGGAAATTCTTTTTCATCAGCTCTACCATTGCTTCACCGAGAGGTGTGGATTTGAGCAGTTTTTTATCGCGCTCAACATAACCGCGGTCTATTATCGTGGTGATGGTGGAAGCATAGGTGCTGGGGCGTGCGATGCCTTTTTCCTTGAAAACCTTGATGAGCGAGCCTTCTGTATAATGTGAGGGCGGGTCGGTGAAATTCTGCTTCGGCGTGAGCTTCTTCAGCGTGAGTTTCTCGCCCTCGTTTATATCGTAAAGCTCGCCGAGCTCCGTTTCGCCGTCGTCATAGGCGAGCAGATAGCCCTTGAATTTTATCGCTGTTTCGCCGGAACGGAAAATATATCCGCCGCATTCTATTTCAACATTCAGCGTATTGAATTCGGCATTGCGCATCTGGCTCGCAAGGAATCTGTCCCAGATGAGCTTATAGAGCTTATACTGGTCGCTTGTGAGCATCTTTTTGATGGCGTCAGGCTCGAAATGCATATCCGCAGGGCGGATAGCTTCATGCGCGTCCTGCGCTTCTTCGCCTGTCTTGAATATTCTGCGCTTCGGCGGATAATATTCCTTGCCGAATTTGCCTGTGATATATTCGCGTGCCGCCTCTGCCGCTTCATCGGAAATGCGGAGCGAGTCTGTTCTCATATATGTGATGATACCGTGGCTTCCGCCGAATTTTTCGCCGAGGTTTATGCCCTCATAGAGCTCCTGCGCAACCTTCATTATGCGCTTGGACTGGAAACCGAGACGCTTTGATGCCTCCTGAAGGAGCGATGAGGTGGTGAAAGGCGGCATCGGAGATTTGCTCTTCTGCGCGCGCTTTACGGAAACAGCGGTAAATTCGCCGTTTTCACAGGCGGCGAGAACCTCGTTTGCGTCAGCCTCGCAGGAAAGATCCTTTTTCCCGTCTGCCGTACCGAAGAATTTTGCCTTCACTGTATGTGCCTTGGCGGATTTCAGCTCGGCATCTATAGTCCAGTATTCGCTCGGCACAAAAGCTTTGATTTCCGCCTCTCGCTCGGTGATGAGCCTTGTGGCAACAGACTGGACTCTGCCCGCGGAGAGACCGCTCTTTATCGTTTTCCAAAGGTATGGGCTGAGCTTATAGCCGACGATTCTGTCCAGCGCACGGCGTGCCTGCTGAGAATTGACGAGATTCATATCTATATCGCGCGGATTTTCAATCTGATGAAGAATGACATTCTTCGTTATCTCGTTGAAAGCCACGCGGCGGATCTTATTCTCTTCGACGCCGAGGACAGAAGCGAGATGCCATGAAATAGCTTCTCCCTCTCTGTCAGGGTCGGTCGCGAGATAAATCATATCGGCAGCCTTGGCTTCCTTTTTCAGCTGATTTATCAGCTCGCTCTTTCCTTTTATATTTATATATTTAAGCTTGAAATCGTGCTCGATATCAACTCCGAGAGTGCTTTTCGGCAGGTCGCGTACATGACCTACGGAAGCTAAAACCTTATAATCCTTTCCGAGATAGGAATTTATTGTCGTAGCCTTGGAGGGCGACTCCACAATAACAAGATTTCGCATCAGAAATTTTATCTCCTTATCGTTTGGTAGAATATGGGCAGGCTTCTGCCCTTAAAAGTGTGTGCAGAAGCCATTATACACGATTTTATCCGCCATGTCAAGATAAATTTTATGTCGGAATTGTGTATGTTTTATGTACGGCGGTATTTTCCGCCTGCGCAGGACTCGAGAAAACCGTCTATCTCAAGCATGGTGAGCGTTGAGAGAAGCTCGGCTTCGCTTGCATCCGCATCGAACTTCTTACGGTACTGCGCGGTGATTTCATCGGCTGTCATCGCCGATTTCATACAGCGGAGGATATTTTTCTCCGTTTCGCCGAGGTCGTCGGGAATTTCTGCGGGAGGCTCTGCCGTCTTTTCGTCGACCTGCTCATGCGTGGCGGAAACTTTTGCCGTTTCGCTGCTTGCCGCCGCGGCATAGCCCGTGCCGCGCTTGCCGGAAAGCTCTTCAAATTCACTTGCCGAGAGCACAGCGTCCTCGTTTTCGGGGTTTTTCTTTTTTCTGCCGCGCAAAAGCGAAAGAAGCCCGTGTTTCTTTTCCTCCTGCGGCTCGCTTTCGTCCTCTTCGGGAATATATGTGACATTCACGCCGCTTTTCTTTACGAAATGGATTGTCTTTATATGTTCGGTGAATATTTTATGCGGATAGAGCAGTTCATATTCGCAGAGAACATCCTTTGCGCAGGTTACGAGCTTAGAGCCCTGCATAATCAAATCGTTTGCACCGTCGCTTGTATCGGAGCCGACATCGCCGGGCACGGCGAAAACCTGCTTCCCCTGCTCGATTGCCTTTTCCGCAGTGATGAGCGCTCCGCTCGCCTTGCCTGCCTCTATGACGACCGTGCCGTTTGAGAGGCCGCTGATTATTCTGTTTCTTATCGGGAAATTTTTCGCATACGGGCGCGTGCCGGGCGCAAATTCCGTGATAATCAAACCCTTTTCCGCAATTTCTCTGTAGAGCGATTTATTCTGCGGCGGATAGATGACATCTATTCCGCTTCCGAGTACGGCGATGGTGTAACCACGCTCGGAGAGTGCGCCGCGCTGACTTATAGCATCTATGCCGAGCGCCATACCGCTGACTACAAAAGCGCCGCCCATCGCAAGCTCTGCGCCCATTTTGTATGCCATGGTGCGCCCGTATTCGGTACAGTTTCTCGTGCCTACGCAGGCGATAAGCACATTTTTATCAAGATCGCGCATTTTGCCTTTGCAGTAGAGCACTATCGGTTTTGCATAGATGCTCCGCAGGCGCGAGGGATAATATTCGCTGTCGCAGGTGAGAATGCCGACATCGTTTTTTATGCAGAAATCGAGTATTTTCTTCGGCAGGCTCATATTTTTGTCGCAGAGGGAATCGACGGTAGCGGCGCTGTCGCAAACAGCGGCAAGCTCATCACGCTTTGCCGCATAGACACCTGCGGCACCGTCAAAGACATCGAGCAGACGCGATGCCTCTTCGCTTCCGGCACCGCAACGAAGCGAAAGCCAGATATAGCAGAGAAGTTCTTCCTTTTTCATAAAAACACTCCTTTACCGATAGCTTTGCAGTGGAATTTATCCGATATTTCTGCCGCAGGCTTCCCATATGATGATGCTCGCCGCCACAGCCGCGTTCAGCGACTGCGCACCGCCCTCCCGCATGGGAATGTATACCGCACGCTCGCACATGGCACGCACGGCGTGGGAGACACCATGACCCTCGTTTCCGACGACGAAAGCGGAGTGCGCCATATCGGGTATATCGCAGAGTTTCGCGGCACTTTCATCGAGCATAGCCGCGTAGACGCGCTTGCCGCCTGCGCGAAGCTTTCCTATCTTTTCGACGATATCGCATTCCGTCTCGGCATTCACGCGGAAAGCCGAGCCCATGCAGGCGCGCAGGGTCTTCGGACTGTAGAGGTCGGCACTGCCCGCAGAAATATATATCTTTGAAACACCGAAGGCATCGGCGCTTCTGATTATGGCACCGAGATTGCCCGGGTCGCCGACATTGTCGAGAAAGAGCACGAAGCCGTCGTCGCCTGCGTTGCTTCTTTCACGCTTCTGTCGCGCGACGGCAAAAACGCCCTGCGGTGCGTTTTCGAAAGAGAGCTTTTCATATACGGCATCCGCCACGACGGTTATCGCGCTGTCGATGCCGAGCGCGTCAAGCTCATCATAAAAACGCCCGTAAGCGCGCTCGGTGATATATACAGCCTCGGGAATATATCCGCTGCGGCAGGCGTCGGAAAGGAGTTTTATTCCCTCAAAGGCAAAACAGCCGCTCGCATCGCGGTATTTCTTATCCGCAAGCTTTGCCGCTTCGGTTATTTTCGGGTTTGCCCGCGAGGATATATACGGGAAATCGGTGATTTTTTTCATGCGGTGCTCCTTTCTGCCTTATAATCGGAAATCGGAAATGCGGTGTCCTCCGATTCTCACAAAAGGCGACAGAAGCAATATCGCCTCTGCCGCCCCCCCTTCTGCGCGCTATTAAAAATTAAAGTGCGGCTTTTGCTGTAGCTACGAGAGAAGCGAATGCTTCCTTGTCGTTTACAGCAAGCTCTGCGAGCATCTTTCTGTTCAGGTCTATGCCGGCTCTCTTGAGTCCGCACATAAATGTGGAATAGTTCATTCCGTTTACCTTAGCCTGAGCGTTGATTCTTGCAATCCAGAGTCTGCGGAAATCTCTCTTCTTCTGCTTTCTGCCTGCAAACGCATAGTTGCCGCTCTTCATTACAGCCTGCTTAGCCATCTTGAAGTGCTTACTCTTGGCACCCCAGTAGCCTTTTGCGAGCTTTAATACTTTATTTCTTCTTTTGCGAGTCATCATCGCGCCTTTTACTCTTGCCATCTTATGTTTCCTCCTGTTAAATCAATCTGAATTATTTGTTGGGAATGAGCGTCTTGATAGTGCTCTCGAAAGAAGGGCTCAGGTATGCATTGCGTCTGAGCTGTCTCTTTCTCTTCGGAGTCTTAAGACCGAGCTTATGACGGCGGAATGAAGAGTTCATTTTAACCTTGCCGTTTTTTGTGATAGAAAATCTTTTGGCGGTAGCCTTGTGAGTTTTAATCTTTGCCATGACTGTTTTTCGTCCTTTCGGTATATTATGTTTTATTTTATTTTTTTACGGGTGATAAGAACAATGTGAGGTTTCTGCCCTCGAGAACAGCTTTTTTATCAGCCGCACCCACGCCTGCGCAACCTGCCTCGAATCTCTCGAGCACAGCCTGACCAAGCTCCGGATGGCGAAGCTCACGCCAGCTGAAACGGACGACAACCTTGACTTTATTGCCGGCATTCAGAAATCTGTGCGCATGATTGAGCTTTGTCTGGAGATCGTGGTCGCCTATCTTGCAGGAAAGCTGAATTTCCTTGACCTCGATGACCTGCTGCTTCTTTTTGGCTTCTTTTTCACGCTTGTCGCGCTCAAATCGGAATTTACCGTAGTCCATTATGCGGCATACAGGCGGTGTAGCCTGCGGCGCAATCATAACGAGGTCGAGTTCTTTCTCTATGGAAAGCTCCTGTGCTTTCGCTATCGGCACTACGCCTATCTGCTCCCCGTCCGCTCCTATAAGGCGCACTTCGGGTACTTTTATTTCCTCATTGATGAGATGTTCCTGCTTGCTTATAGTAAGCACCTCCAAAAAATAAAATTAAAAAATGCGGAAAGCCAAGCTCTCCGCATAAATAGCGATAATATCGGCAAAAGTGCCGTAAAAATCGGTATTATACCGCGCGCGAACGGAATCGGGGCGGTGAGAACAGAGAGTTCTGCTTCATTTTGCCTAAGTAGTATACCACAGGCTTTGCCTTCTGTCAATACTTTTGCGAAAATTCATGAAAAAAATTTTCCCGCGGGCTCTGCCGCGGGAAAGGTTTTACTGGGAAAACGGCTTATTTTGTTCCGAAGAGTCTGTCGCCCGCATCGCCGAGACCGGGAACGATATATGCGTGCTCATTGAGCTTTTCATCGAGCGCGGCGGTGTAGATATCGACATCGGGATGAGCCGCCTGAACAGCCGCTACGCCTTCGGGAGCGGCTACAAGACACATGAGACGGATATTTGTGCAACCTCTCTTCTTGAGCATGGTGATTGCATCGGAAGCACTGCCGCCTGTTGCGAGCATCGGGTCAACAACGATAACTATTCTCTCGCCGATATCCGTAGGGAGCTTGCAGTAGTATTCTACGGGCTTGTGTGTATCGGGGTCACGGTAAAGACCGATATGACCGACTTTTGCTACGGGAACGAGCTCGAGAATGCCGTTTACCATTCCGAGACCGGCGCGCAGTATCGGAATAACCGCGAGCTTTTTGCCCGAGATGACCTTGCCTGTCATCTTTGTGATAGGTGTTTCGATTTCATAGTCGCGCAGAGGAAGATCTCTTGTAACCTCATAGCCCATAAGCATGGAAATTTCATCAAGAAGAATGCGGAAATCCTTTGAGCCCGTCTCCTTCTTTCTCATGTAGGTGAGCTTGTGCTGAATAAGGGGATGATCGATAATGTGAAGCTGTCCCATTTTTTACTCCGTTCCCGCCGCTGTGCGACGCTTTTTATTTTTTTCAATTTATTATTATACCATGGAGAACGCTTTTTTGCAATAGGGAAATTTCCTGTTTTTGCGATATTTTTGCGCTTTTTATTTGTGATGAATGGTGAAAAAAAGGGAGAGGGCGATTTTCTGTGAAGAAAAGGCGTAAAGATGCTTTTCTGCGTAAAGATGCTTTTCTTCTTCTTCTTCTTCTTCTTCTTCTTCTTCTTCTTCTTCTTCTTCTTCTTCT